>JBLHKE010000009.1:0-30658 GCA_047619485.1 Verrucomicrobiales bacterium
ACCGGGAGCGCAACCACCAGGGTCTGGAGAACCGGCTGCTATCAGAACCACCACCACCGAAGTCGGACGTCGGCGTGCGGAGGCGCAGACGCGTCGGCGGGCTGCTAAACTACTACCATCGCGAGGCCGCGTGAGAGCCCGGCTGATTAAATGCACCATACGGGCACGCTCAGTAAGCATGAAAAAACTTCGCGAAGCTGCTGGTCCACTCTCGGATTCTGATACCGGTGAGAATATGGTCGGTCTTGACGTAAATGGCGCCGGGGTATCTGCCATCGCGGGGTCTAGAGAACGCGTCGTAGAGTTGTTCCTGAAAATCGGTACCCACGTAGTCATCGTTAGTCGAGATCACGAAGGCGATGTCTTCGGGCTCTCTCAAGCAGGCAAAGTCTAGTGGATCAACGGTTAGAATGTTCTCGAGGTAGGCTCGCAGGCTGGTGATGTCGGGGATATTCTCCGCGGCCATTCTAGCTTCCCGAATACCCTGCAAGGTGCCATATTTCGAAGCCGCGACAATACCAGGGATATCTCCGCCACCTGTGATCACCCCGGCCCTCTTGAGCCGCGGTTCGGCACCGAACAACATTGCGCCGCGTATACCACCCATGCTTGTCCCATAGGTGAAGAGCCGCTCTGGATCGGTTTCCGGCAACTGTTCCAGAAGGTCGATCCCCATCCGGGCGGTGATGATGTTGCGAGTAAAGACGTCGTTCACCTGATCGAAGGGCCGGTCGGTTTCGCCGTGAACCTGGGTCGGAATCACGATCAACACATTGAATCCTTTTCGGCAAAAAGACCTCGCGGTAAGCCTATCCAGAAGGATCTCATCGCCAAAGAGCGTGAGTAGAACCACGGTGGGGCGGGGCTCGTTGCCGGGGCAGTGGTAGAAGAGATATTTCTGCTCAAAGGTGCCGATTTTTCGCAATGGGTCGTTGATCTCCACGGTGAATTTTTCCGTGACGAGGTTTGCCACCGAACTAATCTTCTGCCGGCGGATCGACAGTGCGTCGGTCTTTCGATAATCGAACGCCCGGGCCTTCTTTCGAGCCGATTCCACCGCGCCGGAATACTCGCTGGCCGATGCCTTTCCGGTCAGGCCTGCAGACTTGACCTGACCAGACTTCGGCTGCGGCAGCGGCCTTGAGCAGGCGGCCAGGCAGGTGATGCAGAGCACTAGTAGAGAGCGCGCCAACATCACGGCATTTCCGGCACCCCGAGATTAGGGCAACTGGAACGAGAAGCAGAAAGGGAATTGAAGTAGGTTCCGTACATCATCGCGATTTGAGGAGAATCGTCTGGCATGCTTCGATTCGACGGAAGGTCACTAGGCACTGGGGAGTGCAGACCTGAAATGCGCTTTAGGGTTAAAATAATTGCGTGGATCCATTTTTCTGACAATTCTCATTTGCCGTCTCTTCTTAGACGAGTAGCCGAAGCGATACCACCTCAAAGTCCTCCAGCGATTACTTGGCGGGTGAGGCCTTTCCTGCCTCGCAGTGGTCGGTGCTTCTCCAAGGCGGGCAGGGTGAGACCGAGTAAACCCGCGCCGGGAGTTTGGCAGTGTCTTGCGCAGAGAGATTCTGCCGCACGGTTACCGAGGAAGCTCAAGTCGATGGTGAGATCCGCTACCTCCTTGGGTTGTTGCGTGATTAGGCAATTCGCTCGGTCGAAAATCCGCTCAAGGGCATGTTTCAAATCTTCCCGCCGACGGATTGATCTCTTCGAGCGTGTCTACCTACACCTCAGACAAGAAGACAATTCATCTGACGTCTCAATCAACGCTCACTAACTTCGACGCAGTAGCCCGACCAAGTAGCGGATTTCACCGTCCACCTGGTTTTCGTCGGTGACGGTGAGGCCGACCTCCTGACGCAGGACGCTGCCGAATTCCCTGCGGAGTTCGAGGGCGGCCTGCTGTACCGCATGTTCAGTCGTTCCGAGAGCTACAGCGATGTTCGCGTAGGGGGTCCGTTCCTTCACCCGTGAACAGGCCCCGCAACTTCAGATAGTGGGCTTCGCGTCCGCGACTCCTGAGGCGCTCGTGCAACTTCTCCAGGGTTTTGTCAAATAACGTTCGCGCCCACCGACGGTCGAACGCTTCCTCTGGCGAGTCATCGATGCCACTTTGAGCGCTGGTTACTTCTTCGATCTCGTGCAAGGGAATCACCGGCGCACTTCCGCCACGCTTTTGCGCTGTGCTTGCTCGGTGCTGGTCGCTGCGCCAATGCTGCAACGAGGTGAGCAGGAACGACCGAAACAGGCCGTCGCCCCGCTCGATCTTGCGCAAAAACTCGCGGTTCAGCATATGGGCAAAGAAGCCCTGGATGCCATCAGCCGCCGTGTCGTGATCGATTTCTTTACGGCGCAGAAACACATAGAGCGGCTTCCAATAGCCACGCGCGAGTCTTTCCCAGGCCGCGTGAGCCGACGATCCCTCACCATCGTCCTGCAATAGGACCGACCAAGAGAGTGGCGGGAAAGGTGCCGCCGCCTGAACGCATCGGTTCAAACGGTTCGCCACCGTTATGGAAATCTGTACCGATCCTGAAATTTTAGCTTTTTGGATCGGCTAGGTCAACAAGTTCCTATGAATCAACCCCGTAGTGTCCCAAAACTCGGACGGCACTCAGGCGGCCCTCCTGTAGTGGTTTAGGAGACCGCCGAGCCTCGATTCACAGACGACCTTGCCCGTCCCGTTGTCCCGCCCAAGCTCTGGCTCGATCAACCTGTTCGCCAGCCCCTGGTGATTCCCCTCCGAGTGGTAGTGCTCGACGAACTGCCCGACGGCGTAGTATCCGGAAACTCGAATCGTCCAGTTTTCATGCGGCATCCCGGTAGTAGTAGCGCAGCAGTCCTCCGAGCCTTCGCCGACATTGCACCTCACCCGCGCCGTCCGAACTGAAGTCCGGCTCGATGATCTCGTTTCCCAGACCCTGGTGGTTCCGCTCTCTGTGGTAGTGCTCGCAGAACTGGTCGACCGCCCGCCTCAACGATCCCTCCCCTATCAGTACCATCCGCTCCAAACACTCCGCCTTGATCGATCGAACGAACCTTTCCACGAATGCATTCAAATTGGGAGAGCGTGGCGGCAAGCGTACCGAGTTCACTCCGGCACTTTCGAGGATCGAAAGGAACTCGCGGGTGAACAGCGTCGATCGGTCATGGATGAGGTACCCGCATCCAATGAGGAATCCGCTTGAGCAGTCGGTCAGGTTCCGCCCGACCTGCTTCAGCCACTCCCCATCGGGCTCGGGGACGATCCCGGCGATGCTCACCTTCCGGGTCGATAGCCGGATCACGAACCGGACGTGGTAGCGAACCAGCCCGCGCAGCGTCCACACCTCCACCGTGAAGAAGTCAGTCGCGCCCATCACGTCCCAGTGCATCCTCAGAAACTCCGCCCAAGTTGTCTTCCGCTCACGTTCCGGAGCTGGCTCCATTCCCGCCAGTTTCAGGATGTCGGCGATGGTTCCCCTGCCGATCTCGTGCCCGAGATTGGCCAGCGCGCCCCGGATCCTCGTATAGCCCCAGCCCCGGTTCTCCTCGGCCATCCTGATTACGAGGTTCCGGAGCTCCTCTGCCGTCGGCGGGCGACCTACCTTGCGCCGCCTACCGCTCGAATCGTATTTCTTCGCTATGAGTTTCCGATGCCACGCGAGTAGAGTCTGCGGGGTGACCAGACCAACGATCTCCTTCAGCCGCCCATAGCGGATTAGCTTGGCCTTGCCCGCCAGGCGTCTCCTCTGCTCATCTGTGAATTTCGGCCGTCGGCTCCCCTGCTGCTCCTTCAGTATCCTGACCTCCTCCTGCAGGTATTCGATCACGTGCTGGTGCTGGCGGTTCATCCAGCCCGCCAGCGACACCAGGATCAGTTTGAATGCGTCCATCGTGCCATTCCTGCATTATTCAGACCCGTAAAGCGAACCGAATCGAAGACACTGGTCTATCTCTAACGAGCTGATCCTCAGACGATCCCGGTGTAATCGAATTCCCGGACACTACGCGATTGTTCCAAATGAATGCCGAACGTCGCTTGCTACTCCGAAAGCAACTGATTGATTCGGGCGATTTCTTTTAGGGTCGAAGAATTCGCCCCGGGTTGAAGCCTGACACCTTTCGGCTAGGCACCATACACCAGGTAGGCTAGACGGTTTCCAATACCGGGTCGCTGGGCGAGGACTAAAGACGCGCTTGTGGCCAACAGGAGCGATAGGCAGAATGCGCGGAACATCTGGCAAGTGTAGCCGAGAGATCGCTTTTTCGGCAACTCAACTTCGCATTTCTCATCAGTGTCGCCCTATGGCCGCATCACGCGGTAGAACCGCCGTCTCGAATCGAGTTTCAACTCGCTCATGTCGTTGATTTCCTCAGTGAAAGACGTCTCATCGGTGTCCTCCGCCCCCCCAGCGTTATCTTCGAGTTCCCCCCACGGCCCGCCGGGTGAGAATCCCCCATCAACCTTGTACAAAACCCGCGGGCGTGATTTCCAAGTTACCGTGACCTCCCCCGAAACTGGATCGCGCACCACTCGGGTGATCGCAAATTCTGGCTCGCCACCGCCACCGCCGACCTCAGTCCGATTCACCACATCGTCGAACGCCGTCCCGAGACGGACCTCGTCGAAACTGCTGCGGCTACCGTGGAACGAAATCGTGTCGAAAGTCGACTGGTCGAGCTTGTTGGCCGAGGTGAGCGAGACCGCGCTCGCATCGAAGTCCACTTCGGTTGGCGCGATGTATCCGCCGTCGGTACTGATGTCGAACACGTTGACGCTGCTGGTGTCCGTCGTGCCGCCGTCGGTGCCCCACTCGATCTTGATCACCATCAATTGCTGCGGAGCGATACGCGGAATGCTACCCGAACGATACTCCTCGAAATTGCCGCTCATGTCCTCATCGTCCCAGTAGGCCGCCATCGGATTCTGGCTGTTGAACGTGTTGCCACCTCCGATCGCCTGCCCCTCCGCCTGCTGCGCCCGGTCGTCGAGTAGTGATCCCTGGCCGATCGCGAGATTCGGTTTGTGGTGGTTGTCTGGCTGGACGCCGTCGTTGGTGTGACCGCTGACGACGCTCATCCAGGTCACTGTCCCGTCCAAGAAGGTTGCGGTCACGGCCGGATCGATCGCACGGCTGCCGGAATTTTGGTTGATTCGCGCCCCCATGCAAAACAGCCCGAGATTCGGCAACCCACCGGCGGGGATCCCCGTCCAAACATTTCCAATCGAGCTATCGTCCGCCTGCATGGAGTGCCCGTCAGGCACCGATCCGTTATCGACCCACGGCCCATCAAAACCGGCACCGCCGTCCGCCCCTTCCAAAGCTGTCCCCACCGGGTAGTCGAAGGGTTCGTAGAGGAGGAGGTCTGCTTTGGCTGGCAAGGACAGACAGTGGGCTCCTACGAGTAACAGAGGTAGGCAAGACAGGGTTCTCATTCCTCTTTTTGAACTTATTTTCCTCGCAGTGTCGATGGTAAAAATATTAGCTCTGCGCACCGAAGTAGATACAGGCTTGAAAGTTCGTGAGATTCCCTCTCAAATCGCGCCAATGCACACGCTCCTCCCCATCGTCCTCTCCCTTCAGCTTGCGAGCTGCGCACTTTCGTTCGGTCAGGAAGCGCTTGTGGAGGGATCGAAGCGGGCGGTGTCGCCCTACACAGCGGCCTTCCGAGGCCTCTCTAAGGGCACGCCCAACAAGACGATCGTCGATGGCCCGCTGCTGGGCAACGGCGACATGGGCGTGTGCCTCTCGGATATCACGGAGAAGGGAGAGGACAGGAGGGTGCGCCAGGTAGCCAACGGCCCGCGGTTTTGGCTCTGCAAAAATGATTTCTGGAAACTCGCGCACGATTTCAAAAGTGGCCCGAGTGGACCACGGGTGTTCGGTGGGATCGATGTGAAATTTCCCGGCTTGGGGGGCGGATCAGAGACACAGCAGAATCTTTACGACGCAGTGACCGTTTCGAAGTGGGCTGGCGACAAGCGCGGGGCAAAAGTGGAGGTCCGCTCTTGGGTCGCCGCCAGCGAGAACATGCTGGTGGTGGAACTGACGGCCTCAGGCAAGGATTCGGAAGTGGAGGTGAACCTGTGGGTGAAGGAGGGCAATGGGTCGGAAGTCGCCAAGGGTGGCGACGGGGGGACGCGGTGGGTTACACGAAAATTCGCCAAGGACGTCGAGATTATCACCGAGGTGGCGTGCGCCATGAAAACGCTCGGGGCCGGAGATTCGAAATTCACTCTCAAGGTCGGCCAGCCGGTGACAATTCTCGTCGCCATGCGGAGCAGGTTCAAGAGCCAGACACCATTGGAAGACGTCCGCGAGAGGATCGGCGGGATGGATCAGGCGGATCTGGTCGGACTGCGGAAGAAGCACGCCGAGTGGTGGCGGGAGTTCTGGGCGAAATCGTTCGTGGAGATCGGCGACCCGATCCTCGAACAGCGCTACTACCTTTCGAATTACGTCATGGCATGCGCCAGCCGCGATCCCGAATTTCCACCGCCCCTTTTCGGCACATGGAATACCACCGACGAACCGGGTTGGGAGGGCGACTACCATTTGAATTACAATCACATGGCACCGTTCTACGGCTTGTATTCGTCCAACCACATCGAGCAAGCCGATCCTTATCACGCTCCGATTCTCGATTTCAGGCCACGCGCCCAGTGGTATGCAAAGAACGCACAGAACATCCGCGGTGCCTACTACCCGGTCGGGATCGGGCCGAAGGGGATTGAGACAACGCGGAATTATCCCGATGACGGCTACGCAAGACCTCCACACTTCGAGAAAGAAGGTCTCTTCTACCATCAGAAGAGCAACGGGGCCTACTGCCTCGTGAATATCGCGATGCGCTGGTACCACACCTACGACAAAAACTATGCGAAGCAGCTGTATCCGCTGGTCCGCGACATTGCGGACTTCTGGGAGGACTACCTCAAGTTCGAGGACGGGCGGTATGTCATCTACAAGGATTCCATCCACGAACGTTCCTTCAACGGCAACGACTTCAACTCCATCGTTTCGATCGGGCTGGTGCGGAATGCGCTCGAACTGGCGCTCGACATGAGCGCTGAGCTGGGAGTCGATGCCGATCGCCACCAGAAGTGGCGGCACATCCTCGCCCATCTCAGCGGGTGGAGCTACCATGAGCTGTCGCTACCGCGCCTCCCCGGCGAGGATCGCAGCGTCGTAAAGCCCAAGGTCAAAGTCTTCCGCTACACCGAAAAGGGCACTGCGTGGTGGCGCAATAACACCCTCGGCATCCAGCACATCTATCCGGCCGGGGCCATCGGGCTCGACAGTCCGGCGGAGGAACTCGAGGTCGCGAGAAATACCATCGACGTCCGCAACGGCTGGTTCGACGGCAATGGCATGAACAGCTTCTACCCCGCAGCGGTGCGCGTCGGTTACGACCCGCAGGTCATCCTCGTGAAGCTGCGGGAGATGATCCAGACCAAGGCCGCCACGAACGGATTCATCAAACGCAACCCGCACGGCATCGAGAATTGCAGCCTCGTGCCAAACACCATCAACGAGATGCTGTGCATGGGACACAAGGGCGTGCTGCGCCTGTTCCCGGTCTGGCCAACAGACAAGGACGCACGTTTTGCCAACCTTCGCGCGTGGGGGGCATTCTTGGTTTCCTCCGAACTCAAAGGAGGCGTAGTCCGCTACGTGGACATCACCAGCGAGCAGGGCAGGAAGTGCACGATCAAAAACCCGTGGCCGGGTCGCCGCGTGCAAATCACGCGGGCAGATGGCAAAATCGAGACGGTTTCCGGAGAGCGCTTCACACTCGACACACAGACCGACGAAAAACTGCACTTGGTGCCCGAGCCAGAATCGAAATGATGCCCATAATATCTTACCTTCGAATCCTTCCGATCGTCCTGACTGCCAGCTCCCTTGCTGCGGCTCCTCTAGTGATGGACGATGGTCCGTTCAAAGGACGAGATGGCCTCGTGGCGGAGCAACTGATGGCTCCCAAGTTCCTCAACCGCCACGTCCTAGGCGTCGGTGTCGGGGCGGACGGAACCGTCTATGTCACCAAGACCGAGCGTTACAACGTCGAGGAGATCAGCATCTTGAAGTCTCCTTTCTTACACGAGATCGACATGGGGTTCACCTCCGTAGCACAGAAGAAAAATTGGATCGAGGGGAACTACTCGGAGCGCCTCGCCAAGTCACAACGCCTGGGAGATTTTGATGGCGATGGCAAGGTCGATGCCGCCGATCTGAAAATCCGCAGCGAGCAGATCCTCACCTTGCAGGACAGCGACGGCGACGGCGATTTCGACGCTTCGACCGTGTTCGCGGAGGGTTTCAACGATACCGTCACCGGGGTGGCGCATAGCGTGATGCCGCTCGGGAAATCCGTCTACGCGACGATCATACCGGACGTTTGGAAACTGACCGACACCACCGGGGACGGTCGCGCGGACCAGAAGGAGATTCTCGTCCACGGCTTCGCCAACCATATCGGCTACGGCAATCACGATCTGCACGGCCTGGTGCAGGGGCTCGACGGCAAGATCTACTGGAGCATGGGCGATCGAGGGACTGATGTGATCTCGCGCGAAGGCAAGCGCTTCGCCTACCCCCACACAGGAACGATCCTGCGATGCAATCCGGATGGAACTGATTTCGAAGTTTTTGCCAGCGGCTTGCGCAACTGCCAGGCCTTCGATTTTGACAACTACGGAAACCTGTTTGCGATCGATCACGATGCAGATTTTCAAGGTGAGAAAGAACGCCTGGTCTACATTCCCGAAGGCTCCGATTCGGGCTGGCGTTGCTATTACCAATATCGTCGCCTGACCGGCTATTACCGATCAGCGCCCGACGGACTTTATAGTCCATGGTTGGACGAGAAGATGTGTCTACCTTTACATGCGGGCCAGCCTTCCCATTTTCTCCCGCCGATTGAAAACAGTTGGAATGCCCCCGCCGCCTTTTCGTTCCAGCCGGGAACGGCGCTCGGTGGAAAGTACAAAGACCACTTCCTGATCGGCGGGCAGGGATCGATCCGAGCCATCAAGATGGTTCCAGACGGTGCCAGTTTCAAACGGGAGGGCGATGATCTGCTGGTGCAGGGTTTGAACCAGCAGGTGCTGTCCTCGACCGTCGCGCCCGACGGCAGCGTCTATTTCACGCTGTGGGGACCGCGGGGAGGATTGGACAGTCTGTGGAGACTGACCGACCCGCGGCCGGCCAGCGCAGATGCGATGTCCGTAAAAACAGTCCTGAGCAAGGGGCTCGCGGATCAGAGTTTGGACGAGTGCGTTGCGTTTCTCGATCACCCAGACCGCCGCGTCCGATCGGCCGCCCAGTTCGAACTGGTGGCGCGGAAGGAAATCAAAACCCTGCGCGCCCTGGCCATCGACGAGAAGGCGCAACTCTTCCCACGGCTGCACAGCCTGTGGGGGCTTGGTCAACTGAAGCACAGAGACAAGCAACTGCTCGCCGCGCTTTGTGCGAGTGATGACGCCGAGATCCGCGCGCAAGCTGCGCGCTGGGCCGGGGATCTATTCTTTGATCCTGACAAGCTCATGCCTCGGTTGCTCGAGGACCCTTCTGCGCGCGTGCAACTTTTCGCGGGGATTACTTGCGGAAAACTCAAGAGCCCGGGCGCACTTGGCGCGCTCGTGTCACTGCTGGTTGCCGCGGACAATCAAATCCCCGTCCTGCGGCATGCTGGCGTGTCCGGCCTGGTCGGGGTTGCCACTCCGGACGAACTGCAGGGGTTTTCCACCCACCCTTCGGAAGCGATGCGTATTGCGGCGGTCGTCGCGCTGCGCAAATTAGGTGCGACCCGGGGGATGATGGCATTTCTAGACGACGTGTCCGAACTGGTGCAGAGCGACGCGGTGCGCGGAATCTATGACGACGCGGATCCCGCCCGATTCACCCAGCACCCCGAGGCTCTCGAAGCGGTGGCGGCGAAGCTCGACACTCCACATTCCACCTCCACCTCCACCTCCATCACCATCAGGGCTCTGGCGGCGAACCGGCGGCTGGGGACACCGACGGCCATCGGACGCATGGTCGCTTTTGTAGCGGAGCCAAATAACGCGTCGGAGCTGCGTGTGGCGGGTCTGGATATGCTCACATCTTGGGCTGAAACTCTGATCATTGACCCCGTCGATGGCCGTCATTTTCCCGTCCCCGCGCACGACCGCAAGATTCTAGAAAATGGGTTCAGCCAACAAGCCGTCAGCGCGCTGACCGTGGACGACGACATTACGGTGGCGAAACGGGCCATCCTGATTTTTTCGAAGATGCCGCTTTCTGCCGAGAGCGTGACGCGAGCGGTGGCGCACATTCTCGATGAAAAACTCGACGAGACGGTTCGCGAGGTATGGATCGGGTGGTTGCGGCAGCAGGATCCAAAGAAATTCGTCGAGGTGTCGATCGATTGTTTGTCCGCGAAATCGGCTCTGATTCGGCAGACCGCGGCTCGAGAGCTACTCGATCTCGGGCAGGGAGTTTCAGAGGTGAAAGAGTATTTGCTGGAGACGCTCAAGAGCCCGCCAAGCCCCAGAGAGTTTCAGAATGCGATGAAACTGTTAGCGGGTGTGCCCGAGCCCGAACCGGTGATGCGCAGCCTGGTCAAAGACCTGATCGCGGGGACCGTCGCACGGGCGGTTCAGCTGGATGTGCTCGAGGCGGCTGGACGCATGTCTAACAAGGATGAAACACTGCGAACCTTACTGGATGCTTATAAGGCCGCAATGGCACGGCAAGGTCCACTGGCGGAATTCGATGTCGCACTTGAGGGGGGCAACGCGCGTGGCGGTAGGAACACGTTCTTGAACAATGCCGCGCTGGCCTGCTCGAAGTGCCATGCGCTCAAGAACACGGATAAACAAATCGGGCCGTCACTCGGAGGGGTCGGCAAACGCAAATCGGCAGCCTACCTATTGGAGTCGCTGATCGATCCACAGGCGGCAATCACTCCCGGATATGGCCTGGTGACACTCACGCTAAATGATGGCAGCAAAATTACTGGGACCTTGATGGCGGAGACCGCTGAGGGACTGAGCGTGAAGCACACCGACGGCAGCGAAATGACCTATCCCCTCCCCTCGATCAAATCAAAGACCAAACCCGTCGGACCGATGCCCGACGTGAGGGCGCTCTTGAACAAGCGACAGTTGAGGGACCTGGTCGCGTATCTCTCGTCACTCTAGGGAGAAGCGGTCGGCAGTCATCATCGGTTTACCCTACTGAAACGCTCTATGAACTCATCCATGCGACATTTACCACTCCTCATCGCAGCTATGTTGGCGTCCTGTGCTGCTCTCGCAGCCGGCGCTCCCCCAAATATTGTTCTCATCCTCGCTGACGATCTGGGCATCGGAGATGTGGGCTGTTACGGGGGTGATCGCTGTCTCATCGAAACTCCGAACATCGATGCTCTCGCTGCTGGCGGATTGCGTTTCACCGATGCCCATCCGAGTGCTTCGGTGTGCGGGCCGACGCGTCGAGCCCTGATGACCGGGCGATATCCTTGGCGCTTCGGGGCTACGGTAAATAACGGTCCTTGGGGATTCTGCGGTCCGCGTCCGAACACGGAGAGTTCGACGCTCGGCAAGCTACTGAAGAGGTCCGGATACCGGACCGGCTACGTAGGCAAATGGCATCTCGGCACGATCATGGCCACCCTCGACGGCAAGAAGCAGGGGCTGAGCAATGTCGATTTTAGCAAGCCGCTGAAATACGGGCCGGTGCAATTTGGATTTGATGAAAGCTTCATCCTACCCGGATCACTCGACATGTATCCCTACGCCTACGCGCGCGACAATGTCTGGCAGGGAGAGATCACCGCACAGAAAGGTTGGAGCGCGTTCAATCGCGTTGGTCCTGCTGAGAAAGATTTTGAGGACCACGAGGTCTTGGAAACGTTCTACACTGAAGCGGAATCATTCATCGCGAAGCAGAAAGACGGCAGTCCGTTTTTCCTCTTCTTGGCACTCACCGCGCCGCACACGCCAACCAGCCCCGGAGTCGGATGGAAAGACAAGAGCAAGCTGGGCGTGTATGGCGATTTCGTGATGCAGGTCGACCACTCGGTCGAGCGAGTCATGAATGCGCTCAAGGCGAAGGGGCTGCACAAAAACACCCTGGTGATGTTTTCATCAGATCACGGTCCAGCCCCTTACGCAGGTAACATTCTGAAAGCGACCCCGGCGCAGATTCAGCAGCTCGAGAAGAGAGGACACTTCCCCAGCGGACCTCATCGCGGTTACAAATTTTCGGCTTATGACGGAGGTTTGCGCGTGCCGCTGATCGCCAGCTGGCCAGGTGTAATTCCTGCAGGTGACCGCTGCGACGCCCTGGTCGGCCTGAACGATTTCATGGCAACGTTCGCGGAAATCATCGACTCTGAGCTGGGCGATCATGAGGCGCCGGATTCGATCAGTTTCGCCAATCTCCTCGCCGATCCTAAAGTCGAGGGAACGCGCAAGAATCTGATCATGCAATCAGTGGTGTCCTTTGTCGTGCGTGACGGCAATTGGAAACTCTGCGTCTGCCCGGGCAGCGGCACGCCCGCCAATATGGAGAACGCTGCCGGCAACGATCCGCTGCCGGAGGTGGCGTGGCGAAAAGCACTGGATCAATACTCAGGCAGACCGAAAGAATCCGACCTTCTCAAGACACCCTTCGTGCAGCTGTTTGATCTCAGCAAGGATCCGCACGAGGATCACAATCTCGCGGCGGGAAACCCGGAGCGGGTCGCAAAGATGGTCGCCTTGCTGCAAGATCAGATCGAGAGAGGCCGCAGCACACGCGGCCCAAGATTGAAAAACGACAAGAATGTCAGAATCGTCAACGCAAACGACAAACGCCTGCCCAGCTTCGTTCGCGAGCGCATGAAACAAAATTTAGAAAAATAACTCCATGGCGTTGTGCCAAGATCTGACTTCCTACTCCCCAGTTCCTGACTTAATGTCCCTGCCTGTAGAGTTCTGACCCGACACTCGACCACCAAAATCCCATCCATCTTCCTAGCCGCGCTGCTAACCACAGGAAATGCCATCGCTGCGACCGACGCACTTTTCAAGCAGCGCGTCGCCCCGTTTCTGGAGTCAAACTGCACCGATTGCCACGACGACGAGACCCAGAAGGGCAAAGTCTCGCTGCACGCAATTGGTGGCGATTTTTCCAATGGCGATACCGTCGTCGTGTGGGAGCGAGTGCTCGAGCAATTGAAGATCGGTACGATGCCGCCCGAGAAAAAAACTCAACCAACCGCCGCTTAGCGCGAGGAGATCGTCAGCTGGATCAAAGATGGGCTCACCGCGGCTGGCAAGGGATTCGAAATTGAGTCGCGCAGGCTGCTTCCGGAGTTCGGCAATCGCGTCAGTCACGAGCTTCTGTTCGACCGCTCGATCAGCACGCCGCCATTCACTCCGTCGCGACTGTGGCGCATGAGCCCGCACATTTACGGCGGCAAGAAATACCAACAGCTCGTGGCTGGCGGGATCGAAACACCTTGCGGACGCGGCTACCTCAAGTAGCCGCCACAACGCGCGTAAGGAGAAAATATCATGCGATCAAACAAACTAGCCATGCCTACTTGCCGAAGCGGAACGAGTAGAGGTCGGCGTTTTTGAGTTCTAAGAGCAGGCGCACTGGCTTGCCGGCGAGTTCGCCGAGCTTGGCGCCGGATGACCAGCTGACGCTCGCGTCGATCTGGTCGGATTTGAAAGGCACGCAATCGGCTAGCCTGACCCCCTCGATCGGCTTGGACGTCTGCCCCTCGCTCTTGTTGAACTCCCGCGCGCCGGTGTAGAGTCCGACGTTCGCGATCAACACCCGCTTATAGCGATCGTGATCCGGGCTGAGGAAAAGATCAGCATAATCATCAGCCGTGATTTTGAAGATGTAGTCACCGGTCTTGGGCGGATAGACATAGCCGCGCACGCGAGTCGCATACCGGTCGGCCTCGTTAGACGGGGCTTCGAACGATTTGAGATAAGCCAGCTTGTCCGGCTTCTTCATGAACTGCAGCGGATCCAGATGGCCTTTGATGAGTTTCGAGACCTCGCGGCCGACGTCGATGACCTCCTGCCCGCGCGGGTTTTTGTATCGCCGATCATTCGGAGGCAGGTAGCCGCTGTCGGGCGCCTCGACGAGCGCGGCAATCCAGCGCAGGTGTTCAACTGCAGCAAACATCCCCGAGCTGCGTTCCGCCATCTTCGCAAGGAAATCTTCGCCCGACATTTTGTACTGGTCGTGGATCTTGGATACATTGAAACCGCGCCCCAGGGCCATTCGCCAACTACCATCCGCGCCACGGTAGGTGACCGCAGCGTGGGCAGACTGACCCACCCCGATCGCCGGAATGCCGAAAGACTGGTTGATGAACACGCCGAACGAGGAACGCGGCCCGCATTTTCCGCCCGCTCCCATCACCAGGCTCATGTCATTGTAGGAGACGCCGTTGGCGCCGCGGCGCCAGACCTGGCTCGCCATCCCAATGATATTCTCACCCTTCCTGAATCCGGGCTTCCAGGTGTTGAGCGCTTCTCGGCCCCACTCCAGATCGGAGTTTGACGCGGGGGATGAAACCACGTGCGTCATCTCCCACATCGATAGTTTGTCAAAGCTCGGCATCAGCTCCCCGTCGGAATGCGCCTTGCGAAAGTGCGCGTAGCGCTCAAGGACGCTGCTATTTTCCTTGGCCTGCCCAGCGCCCCGGTTGGCGGTGCCCGGAGGACGAATGCTGCACGCTGCAGCCAATCGTGAATACAAACCTTGCCGAGATGCTTCGTCGGCGAAATAAATCTCTTTCCAGCTCTCCAGAATGCGGCCGATGTTCCAGCTGTCATCGATCCTGGCAAAGTCAGCGCTGGGCGTGAGGGTCAGCATAACCTCGTCCATGACCGCAGGCTGCGCCAGTAGCCAGCGTAGGAATTTCTGGTTCTTCGGGTCGGCCTTTGCCCAATCGCCAAGCTCGGTTCCCCACACCTTGGCAATAAAATGACGCTCGATCAGAGCGTCCATAAACGCATGGTCGCGGAGCAAGGCGCCCATGGTCTGTTTGTCGATCTGCGTCGGCACTGAGAGCAGAAGCCTTTGGGTGAGCTTGGCGAATTAGGGCTTGAAGTCGCCGGCCGCGATCGCCGCGTTGCGCTCTGCCGCATTCGGCTCCCAAGCATGCGCATGTCCTGTCACCAGTAACGACGCAATCGTGATCAGCAGTCTCACCTTGTATTTCGCCCTTAATGTCTTCATAGATTCTTGTTTGGTCGGGCGGTCACTTTCCCATCATCTCCATGAGCAGCGGATTCATCGTGGCGTGCCACAGCTGGTAGCCTTTCCGGCTCAGGTGCACGTCGTCGCGGTACAGCGCCTCGACGGCCTTGCCATCCTTGCCAAGAAACTTCGTGCCCATGTCGAGAAATCGGACGCTCTTGCCGTCATCGAGTTTGGCGCTGAGCACATTGACAGCTTTGATCTTGTCGCCCTCGGTGCCCTTAGTGGGAAGGATGCCCAGCAGGAGGACCTGGGTCTTGGGGCATTCGCTTTTGATACGTTTCACCATGTTCTTGGTGCCGTAGGCGATCTCCTCGGCGCTATTGTCTCCCATGTTATTGATCCCGATCAGCAGGACGACCACCCGCGGCGTGGCCTCATGCAACTCGCCGTCATCGCCCTCAAGCCGCATCAGCAGGTGCTGAATCTTGTCGCCGCCACAGCCGAAATTCACCGAGTTAAGCTTGCCGTAGTAGTCCTTGAACAGGTCGCCCGGCCACCCCTGGGTGATGGAATCACCAAGGAAACACAGATCGATATTGCCGGCCTTCCTGCGAGCGTAATTCCGCGCGTGCGTGGGCCAGAACCACCTGACACCTCCGGCCGCGGGTTTGGTCGGATCTTTTGCCGGGTCGGAGAACACCATCGGCTCGTCTGCCGCAGCGACTTTGGGCTTCGAGGTTGTGGGATTTCTATGCTCGTCGCCAGCGGCCACGACCAAGACAGAGGAGACACATCCGTCGTTCCAGACGCCGCCAGCTTTGGCGTTTATCATGAATGCGGTTGCGCCTTTGGGGAGTGGCTTCGTTGCGATGATTTCGTTTTTTTCAATCCGACAAGGAATGCTACTCAATGCCTGGTTTTTCCATTCTTTGGCTTTGGTGAAGCCGACGACAGCGCTCTTGAACTCACCGGTAATCGGAACATGCACCAGGCCGTCTTTTGGATCGACCCGCGGACGCCCGATCTTCGGAATCGGTTTGCCGCCATTGACCACACCGTCGGCAAATCCGCCGATCTCCCAAACCTCGTCCCAACCAAATCCGTGTCCGTGGGGTAGAAAAGGACGGATGCACAAGCTGCTCGATCCACCGGCGATCCCTGCTGACCGGCTAAATCCGTCGAACGGGAAGACCGGCTCGTTGACTCCATTCACCCAGAGCATCGGCATCTTCGCATGCGGCAAGTGAGCCGATGGATCCCACTTGGTCAGGTATTCACGATACTGTTCGGGGCTCATCTTATGTTTGTGGATGAAGCCACCACCGTAGACAGGGATGACAAAGGCGAATCGCGAATCGACGCCCGCCACGGCGCTCACGATCGTTCCACCCCAGGAGATGCCCGTCAGGCCGATCTTCTTCGGATTGATCTCGGGGACCTTACGCAGCAGCGAATTGGCGCGGACAACATCCGCGACGGCGTGATAGAACCACTGTTCCTTGTTCGGCAGCGCGATGTCGCCGAACCAACCGATGCGTTTGGGCCCCGCGTTTTTGTGTCCGTCGTTGGCCGGAAAGCTGCCCTCAACGCCAAAATGATTTCCGCCGGGAATATGTCCTTCCAAGTCCATCGCGATGGCCGCATAACCCTTCTTGTTCCAGTGCTTCACCCATGCTGGAAAGGCCGTGCCGCCGCCGCCGTGCGCGCACACCACTGCTGGCCAACCGCCTTCGGGTTTCTCGCCCGCCGGGGCGGCGTAGTAGGCGAAGACCCAGGTCGGCTTGCCTTTGTAGTCCGCGCCCTCGTAGAAGAATGAACGCATCCCTTTGGCGGGACGCACCTTGGTCTGGTGCACTTTCGGTTTTTCGAAGAGCGACTTGGTTTCCCAAACCAAAACTCGCTTCTTCGGCTCGGCCGCCGTCGAAGCCACGGAAATTGCGAGGCCGGCGATGAGAAGGGCACAACGATGTTGAATCGAAAATGTCATAGTGTTGTGATGGGGATACGGAAGACCTACCGCTGGTAGATCGGAATGAAGCGGTACGGCGTGCCGAGGATCAAGATTGAGAGTTGTTGGCTCACTGCCCCGCCGTGAAAACGGCCGTCGTCCTTTAGCGATTTCAGTATCTCCTCGCGCATAGGCGTGTAGAACACATTGAACGCATCGTCGCCGGCCTGGAACAGGGCGATGCCGCCGTAGTAGCGGCTGTAGAGCTGGTTGCCATGTGGCTCTTTGTAGTCCGAGTTCTGTTGCAGCCATTTCAGGCCGGCTATCACGGCTGGATCATCGCGTTGACCACACAACATCAATGAAGCCACGCCCAGGCCAGTGCGCGCGTAACCGACACCCGGTCCCTTGTATCCAAAACTGCCGAGTTCTTTGTGGTGGCAAAACCTGACGAAGGCCAGCGCCCTGTCGATCGTTTCTGTCGGCACGAAGATCCCGGCTTCCTTGGCCGAGGCTAGCGCCACCAGCTGCGCGCCAGTCACCGATATGTCACCAAAACTCGGCGAGGGACTGGGGTTGTAGGTCCAGGCGCCGTTTCCTCCCTGCGAACGAATGATCAGGTCGACGCCCTTCACCAGCGCCTTGCCGACCTCCTTGTCACGTCCGCTCATCCCCCAGACCTCCGACAGAGCTAGCGTCGCGAAGGCATGTTCATACATCGTCGTGCCCATGAATCCCCGTCTGCCTTCGGTCGACTGCTTGAGGAGATAGTCCAAGGCTTTGGACATCGTCTCGCCGTACGGTAGCTGCCCAGGCATGTCCCCTTTCACCATGAACGCCATTAGCGAGAGCGCCGTGTGGCCGGTCTTGTTGCCATCGCTCCAAGCGCCGTCCTCCTTCTGCGTCTTGGCAAGATACTGGAGCCCCCGATCAATCGCCTCTTCCACTTCCGCAGTGAGTTCTGCGACGTCACCGGTATTTTGGGCATGAGCCGCCAGCGGCAAACAGCAGCACGCCACTGCGAACAGCGCTGGACCGATCAATCGTTGTGAATTTTTCATGCTCTATTTTGCCTCGATAGTTCTAGCGATTCGAAAACCGAGCGCGTCACTGCGTTCTCGGTGGTGGCCCATGTTGAGATAGCCGCGTTCGGCCGATCGACTACTTTTGGCGGAGTAGCTCCAACCGCCACCGCGGGTGACGGTGACGTGTCGATGAGTTGCCGAGGGGCCCTGCGGATCGTCCTTCGGGGAAGCGGCGTAGTAATCCGCGTAGTACTCATCGCGGCAGATCTCCCATACGTTGCCGTGCATGTCGTAGAGCCCCCAGGCATTGGGCTTCTTTTTTCCCACCGGCTGCGCGCTGCCTTTCGAGTTCGCGTAGACCCACGCATACTCGCCGAGGCGTTTTTCATCGTCACCGAAACAATATCGCGTGCGGCTGCCCGCACGGCAGGCGTATTCCCACTCGGCCTCGGATGGCAGGTAATAGGTTCCAAGGATCCGTGGAAGGTCTTTCAGGTCGAGCGGATGCTTCCCGATAAATGCCTTACCGCCGAGCTTCTCGTTCAGCTTCTTGAGGAACTCCCCCACCTGCTTCCGATCGACAGACTCCACAGGGTTTTTGGGGTTCTGGACTTTACCTGGAGCCTTGCCACCCATCACCGCGACCCACTGCTCTTGGGTCACTTCATACTTAGACATGTAAAACGGCTTGGTGATCCTGACCTGATGCTGCGGATACTCATCGCGATCGCCGCGCGCGGCGCCCATCGTAAACGTGCCCGCTGGTATCAACACCATCTCCAATGCAATCCCGCCGCCCAGGTTGACCTTGATCTCCTTTGCCGCCGCCACTCCGACGAAGGCAAGGAGCAACAGGTTGGCTATAAGTAAGTTACTCATCATCATCTAAGCAAGAATCTCTTTGAGCGTCCCGTTACTATCGGCATATTTTTCCCGCTTGATCCCCAAGGCATGCAATTGGGTCAGCCAGAGATTGGCGAGCGGAGTGCCTCTCTCACAGTGGATGTGGCTACCCAGTTTCAACTTCCCTCCCCCGCCACCGGCGACGACCAGCGGCAAGTCGTTGTACTGATGGGTGGTGCCATCACCCATGCCCGCTCCGAGGGTGAAGATGGTATTGTCCAGCAGCGTTGTGCCGTTGGCTTCCTCGATGCTGTCCATGCGTTCGAGCAGACGCGCGAAAGCCGAGACGTGGAATCGATCCAACTTGAGGAGCTGTTCCAAATGGTTACCGATGGAGTGGGTCATCCCGTGATGGCTGTACGGTTTGTCCAGAATGCCCTCCCAGTTGGTGGGCGTCGTCCATCGCTCCGGACCGACCATCAGCGTGCCGACGTTGGTCAGGCCACTCTGCAACGCGGTCACCAGCAGGTCGCCCATCAGATGGATGTATTCATTGCGTGGCAGAATTTCGGCCGGCCGCTTGATGTCTGCGGCAGCCAGTTCAATTTTCATTTGTTCGATGCGATCCATCCGTTTCTCAATGGTTCGAACCGACTCTAGGTACTCGTCGAATTTTTGCCGATCATTAGCGCTCAAGCGTTTTTGCAATTGGCGGGCGTTGCCGAGGGCGAGATCGGTGATGTTGCGAAAACGCGTGTGGGCTTGGGTGCCGAACAACCGGTCGTAGACCTTGCGCGGGTTTCTCATGGAAGGCGCGACGTGACCGGTGCCGTACCAGGACATGTTGTCGAAGTAGATCGACTCGATGTTGTTCTTGTGATCGTTGCAGCTCAGTTCGAGTGTCGAGTAGGGAGTCGACTGCCCGATGCTGTCGGCCGCGATGTGGTCGAGCGTGCGAGTCAGCGGATAGGCGGAGCCTTCGACCTCGTACGGCGCAACACTGGTTAGAAAGCAGGACGCACATTGCGCATGCGAGTCGGTGCCGTGCTGAAAGGTTCGGTCCATTCCTGTGATCAGCGAGACGTGCTCCCGCATCTTGTGAAGTGGAGCCAAAGTCGAGGTGAGCGTCAGCGGGTGTTTGCCGGGCGGGACGGTTTTGCCTTCGAATCGCCAGACGTTATTCTGGCCGGCAAATGGCGGCAACGGCCGGTCCGTTTCGCCGGGGAAAAAGCCCCGGCGGGTGATCCCGTTCGGCAGGTAGAAGAAGGCCAAACGTTGTGCCGGCGTTGCTATTTTATTCTCCTTGGCATTGGCAAAGCTCTCGAGCCACGGCAGGCCGAGAGCCGCACCGCCGGCACAGGTTAGAAAGCTGCGGCGTGAAACAGAGGAGAGTTGGTCTGCGTGCTGGCTCATATTAGTGTCCTTGGTTGGGTGATTCTAGTGGAGGGTGTTCTTGTGAAGAAAAGGTTCGCTCATCGCGATGCTTTTGAGCACGGCTCGCATCTGGTCCTGACCTGCCATCGCCGCCGCAGTCATGTCATCCAGCGCAGGCGAATCTGCGGGTCCGAGTTCCCTGCCAAGCGCGTAGGACAGCAGGTGCGCGCTGAATCCGCGAATGAAGCGCTGCTTCTCTTTCAAGATGAGCTGCTTGAACTCAAGCAAGGTTTTGAACTCGTGCTGGTTGAAGAGCACGCCGCTGACATCCACCTCGCGCCCGTTCTCGTACTTGTCGCGCCAGACGCCGGTCGGCCCGTAGTTCTCCAGAGCAAAGCCGGTGGGATCGATCTTGTTGTGGCAACTGGCGCAATCTTTGCGTTTGCGGTGAGCGGCGAGGCGCTCGCGAATGGTAAGCTTTGCCAGATCTTCTTGGCTGGCGTCAGGCAGCGGCGGGACATCCGCCGGAGGCGGCTCGGGCGGATCGTTGAAGATCACCGCGTTCACCCAGGCGCCACGGGTGATCGGCTGGGTCCGCGTGGGAGTCGCGGTCATCGTCATGATCGCTGCGCTGGTAATCACGCCGCCGCGCCGCGGGTCCGTCAGTGGCTCACGCTTGAAAACCTGCACCGTAACTTCGTGGCCGCCCTTGAAATGGCCTGCGTAAATCGCGCGCAGCATACTGCTTTGCCAAGTGAATTTCGGATCCAGCAGTTCGATGATAGACCGATCCTCAATGTATAAAGTTTCAAACAAGAGCAGCGGCTCCGCCATCATGTGCATGCTCATGCGATAGCCGTCGCTGTGATAAAAACCGGGAAACTTCTTGGGATCCGGAACCGAAGTGATCAGCCGTTCGAGCTGCAACCATTGGGCGGGGAAATTGTCGCAGAAGCGACTCGATCGCCGGTCGTTCAACATCCGGTCGATCTGCGCGCTGAGCGTCGCCGGATCGGCGAGCTTGCCGGACTCAGCAAGGTCGAGCAAGGCGTCGTCAGGGATACTGCTCCAGAAAAATTGCGCCAGTCGCGCGGCCAGCTCGAAATCGTCGATGCTCTGACGACCTTGGCCCTCCTTGTCTGGACTTTTCGGGTCGGGCGTCTCGTAGAGATAGAGGAATTCCGGCATGCCGAGGACCGCTCCGACCACCGTGCGCATCGTCTGCTCGAACGAAGCCCCAGAGGCGAGCTGTTCTTCGGCGAAGTTCGCGAAGCGATCGAGTGTATGTGGATCGACTGGCTGGCGAAACGCGCGCCGGAGTAATTTCTTGAGCCTGGAGCGAATGACGTCCTTCTCAGCGTCTTTGGCCTCCCCTGGCGGTGGCGACGCAAATAGCCAGCTCCAGCTCCCGCATTCTTTGGCGTTGAGATCAGGACTCTCCACGATGGTCTGGCTGAGCTTCAGGAACGATTCCATCAAAAGCGGCGAAAGCGTCAGGTGGTCGGCGCGATTGTCGAAACCATGCTCGGCGCGCTTGTCCTGTGGAAACGACGCGACGCCCTTGAATCCTTCGGGTCGCTGGTTATCGATATCTTTGCTGAGCGGACGGCTGGAGATTTTTACCTGAGCTGGCATCTTTTTGGTCTCCGGACGAAAGTAATTATCCCGCCGCCGCATCAGCCGCTCGTTGAGCCGGAAGATATCGCGGTCCAGCTCGAGGAGATCCACCACCGCATTGTTGTACTGAAAGCGGTTCATTCGCCGCATCTGCGTCGGTTCGAACGCCTGGGTCTTGAGTGCCTGCCGAAACAACGACTGGAGCTGCTCGACCATCTGCGTCCGCGTTGCCGCAGGCAGTGGCGGCTCGTCCTCGGGCGGCATCGCGTGGTCCTTTAGCACCGTGAGCAGCTTCTCGAGCAACTCTGGTTTTGCCAGAAGGTCATTGTCCGATCTCAGCTTCAGCAAGTTGACCTTGCCCTTCACTTTGCCATTCTTGCCGTGACATTGAATGCAGTTCGCCTCGAACGCCACCTGCAGCGCGGGCGGGGAATCGTCGGCCAGTAACGCTGATGAAAACACCAGGGCGATGAAAGCTGTGAAAATATTTCTCATAATTTTCTACTTTGGCACCGCGAACGGATCGTGGCCGGCTTCGAAATCGACGTAGGCGTTGATGCCGTGCTTGCCCGGCTTGACAATGATCAACCCCTTTTCATCCCACGCAAAGCCATTGTCTGAACGCAGTGGAGCAAACGCCCGCGACTGTACTGTCTTGCCGGTCGCGCCGTCGAGCTTCAACAGATCCATCGCGGTGGCGAGGTAGAGCGCCTTGCCCTCGACCTTGATCGGCCGTTCGACTGGCGCGTCAAGCTCCCGTGCCCAACGAACTTTTCCGGTCGCCACCTCGAGCGCGGCGATTTGGTGATCGAATGTCACCAGCACCGAATCACCGAACAGCCCCAAAACTTCCAGCGAACCATCCAGCAACTTCCCATCTGCCGGCCCCGCGACCGGCTCTTCGCTCGCAGTCGCAGGATCGCCGTCGGCAACATCTTCGATCTGTGTTTTCTCCCACAGCGGCTCGCCGGTGCCGCGATCGACGGCAAAGATCGCCACGCTGTCACGCGGCGAGATCACGACCACCTGATCGCTGACCAGTGGTGGCAATCCGTGCCGCCGGCAGATGGCGGTAGCGTCGCGCGGGTGCTGGCTGAGTTGCGGATAGGTGCTGACCCATTCGATCAATCCGTCCCGCGCGTCGCAACGAGCGACGCCGCCCATGCCGGTCGAAATATAAACGGCACCGTCGTGCAGCGTCAGCCGATCGCCATACACGCTCAGTTGGACGTGGTGGACGACAGGCACCCGCTGGCTCGCCTCCGCCGCGAGGTCGAGCGGCTTCACTGGAGGCGGCACGGCTTTGGTTTTGTCGGGTGTCGGGTTGTAGGCCTTGAAGTTGGCGTGATAGGCAAACAGTTCCCGCTGGTGCAAGACAGAGCCCGTTTCGGCGTCGGAGATGACGAGGAACATCGGCGCTCTGCCGCCGATCAGGATTTGCCCGCCGTCATTCCAGCCATGAATTTTCACGGCCTTCCTCAGCATTGCCAGCGAGTAGAGTCGCCCATCGTGGTAGACCGGTGCGTTCACGGGGAACAGATTTCTCCAGCCCGCAGCGTTTTTGGTCGACCAAATTCTCTGCCCGGTATGTTGATCGAAGGCGTCGATGTACTCCAAGAAATCCATGTTCAGGGCGGCATGGTGATTCATCCGGATGAAGTGGGTCCTCTTCTGATCAGCCGGCGCGAGATCTTTGCCACAGCGGATGTAGATTCGCCCCCCGACCACCAGTGGATCGAACGGCGGCTTCGGCGGAATGCCGCCGCGGTTTTTATGCATATCCATCGTGGCGATTTTGCTCCACGCTGGTTTGTCGAGCGAGTCGCCAGCGTACCAGGCGAACAAACACGGCCCCGCAACCACCGTGCCTTTATCGGTTACGACTGGGCGCAGTTTGTGGCGAAAAAACAATTCGTGCGTCGTTGGGTTCAGGTGCCCAGTCCACCCCATCCACGGTGGGTCATCCGGAAGCTGGATGGTGCGCACGCTCAGAGCAGCCAGCGCAGGAAACGCGGTCGCCGGTTTGATCCCTGCGAGCAACTTCGCCTCGATCTGTTTGGCCGAGAGCTGTTTTCCAAACCATGGGTAGCGCGCGCTCGCATTGGCAGCGCGAAACAGCGAGTTGACCTCTTCGGCAGAATCAGCCGCGTGAGCCGCAGCCAACCAAACACCAGCTTGGGCACGCGCACGTAGCTCCGCGTTCTCACTGCGCTCGAGAACGTCCTGGAAACAGCCCTGCGCGAGTTGTGCGTCGCCGTTGCGCAACATCCGTTCCGCAGTAGCGATCAGCGATTGGTGGATCGCGTCTGCCCACGGGTAGCTCCGATAGACTTTCATCAAGCGCGCCGTGTCCCCGGAGCGGGTGGCAGCAAACAACTTTGTTGGCGCTGCGGCATTCTGCTCCTTACGCAGCGCGGCGAGGACATCGGGGTGTTGTTTGAGCCAAAGATCGACCGCAGTCCATGCCGAACTGTGCGTGATGTCACTTGGCGAAACCACGTGCGAGCCGTCTGCGTCTTTATCGAGCAGTGATTGGATGGCCTTCAGCGGCAGTGGATCGCGCTTGAGATCAACCCAATCCTCCTCGAGCGCAAACATAGTTGGGAACTCGTGACCATAGCGCGGTTCCGCAGCGTCCTTTTGGGCGTGGACGGAGAGCGGCAGGCAGCAGGCCAACAAGAAGGTAAAGTAGCGAGCAAGCATGGACTATCTCTGGTAAATCGGGATGAAGCGATACGGCGCGCCGAGGATCAGGATGTTCATCTGGATCCGACATTCCGATGAGTTCCAACTACCGTCGCCTTTTTGTGACTCTACCATCTTGTCACGGACCGCCGGGTAGTAAGATTGATAGTAATCGTCGCCCGCCTGTAGCATCGCGATGGTCGCGTAGTAGCGACCGTACTCGTACCACTTTTCTTCGGTTGCGTGGTCTTGCAGCCACTTCAAGCCAGGTTCGATCCCTGCATAATCGCGGCGGCCGCACAGCATCAGCGAGGTCACACCGGCGGCCGTGCGCGCGTAGCCTGGAATACTTGCTCCTTTATAACCAAATCCGCCGCTGCTCTTTTCCTGACAACCACTTACGTATTTCATCGCCTTGTCGACGGTCTCGGTCGGCACGAAAATTCCCGCTTCTTTGGCCGAAGCCAGCGCGACGCACTGGGCGACCGTGACCGAGATGTCGCCACCGCCGCCGCCCGGACCGTAGCCCCAGCACCCTTGGGGCATTTGCCCACCGATGATAATCTCGACCGCTTTTTTGAGGGCTTCGCGGACTTCCTTGCTGCGACTCGACGACCCCCAAACTTCAGAAAATGCCAGCGTCGCAAAGCCGTGCTCGTACATGCTCGTGCCCATGTAGCCCCGGCCACTTTTCGACTGCTTGAGCAGGTAGTCCAAACCCTTGGCCATCGTGTCGCCAAACGGCGGCTGTTCTGGCATGTCTCCTTTGACCATGAAGGCCATCAGCGACAAGGAAGTGTAAGCCACTTTGTTACCGTCTCCCCAGCTGCCGTCTGCCTTCTGTGTTTTCACTAGGAACTCCAGTCCTAACTCGATCGACTTCTCCGCCTCGGACGTGAGATCGGCGATCACACCCGCATCATCGGCGCGGACTTCTTGACACAACGCGACGGCGATGTGCAAGGCGGCTGCTACGGTGCATCGGTTGAAAATCATGGGGTCGATGGGCGGGCGCTCTGAGGGAAGAGGACGATTGAGATTGAGATTGAGATTGAGATTGAGATTGAGATTAAGATTAAGATTAAGATTACACTCTACTCGTCGGCGGCAAGGGCTTGGTAATATTCCTTGAGCATGTCGCGATATTCTACTGGGAGTTTCTTAATATAGCGTTCGGTCAGTTCCTCCTGATCACGCGTGCCGAGCACTTCCCAGTCTGAGGTGGTGTCGTCGGATCTTTTTCCCGATACTTCGCCCTTGGCGAAATAGCGTTCTTGACCCTTCGCGTCGATATTCTTGCCGGTTAGTTTAACTGGCGCCAGCCTCGGTGGTGTTGGCGGCGCAGGCGCTGATGGCTTCGGAGATCCGCCTTCGCCCTCGCCCTCGCCGTCCTTGCCATCTCCCTTGGCGCCTTTACTTTTCCCTTTGCCTTTCATCTTGCCGCCTCGCTTGCCCTCATCCTTATTTTGGCCGGCTTTGCCTTTGCTCTTTTTGCTAGCGGCTTTTTGCGCGGCGCTCTTCAAGGCTTCGGACGCCTTGCTCTGTTCCGACTTTGCCTTCTCCTTGTCCCCCTGTTTCATCGCCGCGGCGGCGGCTTTCATTGCCTCCGCGGCCTTTGCGAG
Organism: Verrucomicrobiales bacterium; assembly: GCA_047619485.1. Classification (GTDB taxonomy): domain Bacteria; phylum Verrucomicrobiota; class Verrucomicrobiia; order Verrucomicrobiales; family DEV007; genus JBLHKE01. Next base: position 26,315 of record JBLHKE010000009.1, read on the forward strand.
ATCTGGGCTGGCCTCGGATGGTGTCTGCTCGGATGCCTCTTTGGCCTTCTCTGCCAGGGCGGATTGCTCGGGTGCATTCTGCGGCACTTCCTCTGGCTTGGCCTCTTCGGTGGCCGCTGTGATCGGCTGCTGTTCGGCGAGTAGAAACTGGGCAATTTTCTGAATCGCATCTAGTTCGGCGTCTTTCTTGGCGATCTTTTCCATCTCTTTCGCTTCTGCTTCGGCCGCAGCACTGGCCTCAAGGAGTGCCTCCTCGGCTTTGATCTGCGCCGGGACCGCCACGGGCGCATCGTTCTTCTTCAGCGCGGTGAAGGCGTCTTCCATCGCGAAGTAGGCGCGGCGCAGAGTCGACTTGATCGACGGCGGCTCGGACTCGCGCATCTCCCCGAGAGCGACCAGCCGATCGATCAAGGTCTCCTGCGGCGCGGCGTTGGTGGTCACCTCTTGACTGTTGGCGGCCAGCTTTTGGGTCGCTTCGCGCAAGGCTTTCTGATCTGCGGCGAGTTGCTTGAGTAGCTGCGCGTACTTCTTCATGGCTGAGATCGGATCTGCCAACTTCGCTTCCGCCGGCTTGTTCTTCTCGGCGATCTGCTTTTCGAGCATCGCGATCGCCCGCTCGAGAGCGGCCTCCGCGGCGCGCTGTTGCGGGACGGCCTCCAACTGCTGCGATGCCTGGAATGCGGCTTCGGCTTGTCCCATCGCCTGGCCGGCGTCGTTGAGAGGGTTGCTGCCACCGGCCTCGGGCTCGAACTTGTTTGCATCAATGCGCCCAAGTTCAGTGCGCAGGTCGCGCTGCCGGCCTTGCCACGGTCGCCGCTGGCTGGCGAATTCTGGCTCGCTGGCCGCTTCGGTCTGGGTTCGCAGTTCGCGTTGCTTCCTCAGGATCTCCTGCAACGCGGCGACAATCTGTGATAGGTCATCGCCACCACCAGTGGCGCCGTCGCCGAGCAAGGTGTCGATCGCGATGAGGATATCGATGGCCTCTTTCTGTGGCGTGACCGCTTCGAGCAGGTTGCCCTCGGTGATGTTTTGCGCGGCGCTGCCGAGCAAGGCTACCACCTGACCATCGCCGAACATCACGCCCGCCTTGGTGATGCGCGCCCGCTCGGCCTGATCGGTCGCCTCTGCAGCCGCCTCGGGGAACAACAGTTGCACCTTGGAAGCAAGCTTGGCTAGTTGCATCTGCGTCGTTGCGGCATCGGTGAGATCGGCCGGCTTGATCGGAGTTCCCTCGAGTTGCGAGCGCCCCAATCCCCGACAGGTTCCCCACACGCTCTCTTCTTGGCGGAGCAACCGGCGCACTTCCTGCCGCAACAATTGCGCGGCCCCGAAGCCGCTCGACAGTCGCAGCAGCGCGGTCAGGTTGGTCACCGCGTTTTCGATCTCGCCGTCGGCCTTGTCGAGATGGGTGCGTGCCGAATCCGCCGGCCCGCGCGCCTCGCGTAGGCTGACGATCGCCTGCTGGATGTTGGTGTCCTTCACATTGGCCAGCACCTCGATCGCGCTAAGCAATTCCGCGCCACCGTTTTGCTCGAGCAATCCGTTGGATTCCAGATCGAAGATCAAATCTCGCAGCTGGGCAGACACGTTCTCCACGCGGCTCGATGCGTAGTTCTGGCGCTGCTCCTCGGAGAGAATCCCCTCCGACCAATCCGCTGGGTCGGCGGCGAGAGCCGCCAGCGATGTGAAGCAGAATACCCAAAGCGCTGTTGTGAATCGGTTCATGGTTTGACCTTTGTTTTCAGTTCCTTCAAGGAGTTGGAACTCTCGATCTCGTCTTCCTGAATGGCTTTGATGTGGTTGAAAAGTTCGTCCCTCCTCTTCTGCGCCGCTTTCTGGTAATCTTCGCGGCTGAGGAAATTCAGTTTGAGCGAAGCCGAGCGGCCGAGGTTCGAACCGCGCTCGCCAGCGCGGTTGTCGGTGGCGCTGATGGCATAAATTAATGAGTCGCCCTCTTTCAATCCGCTGATCCATTCGACCGGTTTCCAATCGACATCGCGCATTTCCTGGCTACCGGTGAGATCGCCGAGCGCATGCTCCATCTCCGCACCACCGTTGAGAGAATAGACGATCGAAGCCTGGCCGAGCCCGTAGTCATCGCTGGCGCGGAAGCGGATCGCGAGACTCTTGCCGAGCGTAGCGTTCTCGGCGGGTTTCGGCGGCAGGATCTCTACCAGCGGCGCCTCGTCGGCGGTGACGCGCATCGAGCGCAGGGCGCTGTCTTCGTATTCGAAGCCGTGCTCGCGTTCGGTCCAGCGGAATCCGTAGGCCAGTGACTTGCTCGCCAGCATGGTGGCGCGGGCCAGCTGTGGGTCCTTGTCGTCGATCACCATGTCGAGCGGATCTCCGGAGTCGGGAACGAGTTGCGCGTTGGACAGGGACTGGTCGGTGCGGATCTCCCACTCGACGGTCGCGCCTTCGAGGACTTCGAAGTTCAACGACGAGAGCTGCTGCGGCTCCTGCCCGGTGTATTCGGGAAGGCGCAGGGTCACGGTCGATTCGACAATTTTTGGCGACGGTACCACCTCGACCGCATGGAGTTTGGTCTTGGTGTCGCCAGCGCGGAACCGGTAGTCGAAGCTGCGGCCACTCTGGCGGAACGAATAGGCGAAGCGCGCATCGTCGTCGCCGGCCACGTCCAACGACTCCCACGGCCCGTCGCCGTGGCGGATTTCGAGCGGCGCCAGTTCGGGCACTTCGCTGTCGGCGGCGACTTGGATGGCGAGCTCGAGCGGGTCTCCCTGGCGGACTATCAGATCGCCGGTGACCGAGTCGATGCGGGTGCGGGTCGGGTAGCCGAGTTCCGAGTTCGGGTTGGTCATGCGGATCGCCAATACCCGGTAGAACGATCCCGCGAACACGCTGCTGATGCCGAACAACAGCAGCACAATGGCCGCGTACATGAGCGGTTTCTTCAAACGGCGGAAGTCGACGACCCCGCGAAAGTCTAGAGGCGAGGCAGCGTCGAAGGCCTGTTGTCGAAGCGCCGCGACCAATTCCGGTGAGGCTGCTGGAGCGCCGCCGTCTTCCGGCTGCAGTTGCAGATAGGTGACAAGCAAGCTGTTCAGTTTGGGATGCAGGCGTTCGACCGCGAGCGACACGCGCCGCGGGTCGAAGCGCCGCAGGTAGCGCCACCAGTAACGGTAGCCGATCCATGCGAGCGCAGCGACGTTCGCGAGCAACAACAGCACCCGCGCCCATCCCGGCAGATCGAACAGCCAGTCCAATGCGAGGTCAATCAGCACCAGCCCGACGATCATCAGCAAGGCCAGGCACAGGCCGCGAATGTGGAACAGCCGCCGCTCGCGGTGCCAAACGGCGAGCAGTTTGTTTCGGATCTGTCTGTCGTCTGATTGCGCCATCTTATGCTGCGTCGTTTTGCCTTCTGACGAACCACTCGGTCGCCAGGCAGGCTAGTATTAATACGAAAATATACCAGCGGTCCCAAAGCGAAAACTCCTGAGTGACGTCCATTGTTCGGACTTCTGCCTTCAGCAGCTCCGGCAGTTTCGTCAGGTCGCGCATCTCCAGATACTCTCCGCCCGAGAGTTGAGAAATGTGGCGCAGCGTCTGTTCCTGCATGGCCGGCTCGATCATCTCGCGGCTGCCACCGGTCGCCTGGAAGGCCGCGGTGTTGGAAAATTCGGCATCTGCCAAGAGCGTCTTCACCAGATAGCCGCCCTCCTTCTCGGGAACGTACGATCCCTGATAGAGACCGGGCGAACCGGGGATCGAGGCCAAGTTCAGTGCCGCAGGCTGGGCCTGCCCGGGAGACTCGATCAGCACCTGATAATTCGGTGCCTCGACAGGTTCGAAGCTTTCGTCGAGCACGTTGGCGAAGATGTTCGCCCGCTCGCCAGCGCGATAGCTACCGCGCTCGGTCTCCAGTCGTATCCGTTTGTTCTCGCCGAGCAGTCGCGACAGCGTGAGAAATTGGATACCCTGTTTCCAGAATCGGGCGTGGAACTCGTCGCCGTGTTTGAAGCGCAAGCGCCAGAACTGGTCGGAGCCGACGAACAGCGACTTGCCTGTGCCGTAGCGATGCCAGACCACCAACGGGTATGGCTCGCTGCGCTGCGCGGCGTCGGAAAGTGTGACCAGCACATTGTCGGCAGCACCCTTTTTTACCCCGTCCAAACTCGGCACGCCGTAGAGCGGTTTCGCGCGCGCCCAGGTTTCGCGGGTCACGTCCTCGGAGGAACTGAGCGAGGTGATCTGGCTGCGCATCCCGCGCTCGGTTGGCATCGGGTAGAGCGAGGGAGAGATGCGGTCGTGGCCGCCGCTGCCGATCTTCACCGGCAGAAGCTTGGCGATCGGCGAGTCGCGGTAGCTCGACGGCGCGTG
>JBLHKE010000010.1:0-30592 GCA_047619485.1 Verrucomicrobiales bacterium
ATTCGCGACAGCCCAACAGTAGAGCATCAGACCACCACGGCTACGCGCAAGCAGGCTGGCTCTCTTGTCGAACTTGTAATTCTTCACCAGGTGCTGGTGTAGCGCGTCATAGATTTTCTGACCGCGCGGGCTGCCGTAGGATTCGCCGACATCAACACCTGCGATCGCGATCCCCTGATCGAGGAACTGCCGCATCATCCACCCCTCATCACGATCGCTCGGCAGTGATTTGTCAAAGGTCGGAGCATAGAGCACCCAGGGGATCGCCGCGTCGTGCTTGGTCTTGCCTTTCTCCGGCAGGATGACGAAGGCCTTACGACCCTCGATCTCAAAACGTTCGCGCGGAATTTCCTCAGCCGCAGAAGCTATTCGGACGACGAAAGAGAAAAAGAAGAAAATGATAAGAGGGATTCGCATAGGTTCTTACAGATTGCGAATGAGCACGGAAATTGTCAATGCCGATACGGGAGCGTGGGTGTCAGGTTAAGAAGGGCTACGATCTGGCATCGGCTAGCTGCGGGAAGGACGCTCCCGTTGCAGGCGCGCGCGACGGTTCCACAAAGGTCGCGTCACCAGATTGAACCAGACGGAGAACCCGACGATCCCGTAACCATAGAGGCTCAGCAATTTCTCTAGAGTGAGCGACCGAGGCTCGCCGAAGATGAGTTCGCGCAAGATCAGTCCGATCATCAACCATCCCGCAAAACAGATTACCATCACCGCCATCCGACCGAGCGTGATCGGCGTGCTCGCAGACGGGGGTTTGAGGAAAAGAAACGGCCACCAGACCACCTTTAGATCGGACAGGCGACCATGGGACTCGGTGATGCGGTCGGATAATGACACGCTAAAGATACGTCCGCTGCCGACTCCAAGATGCTGCTGACGATCCTAAAACTTCGCCTCGCGCTTCTCGTCAACCTTGGCGGGTGGCGCTTTTCTCCACTCCTCGACGCTAGGCAGTTTCAGGTGGCGCAACTTGTCGCCGTAGTTGTCCAGGTTCGCGTTAAGCATCTCCTCAGTGAGCGGAGTCGACTTGACCCCTCCCTCAGGAACCTCGAGACCGGCGGTCCAGACGATCGCGTTGAGCACGACAGATCGGAAGCCATCGACCGCCCAGCCGTGGTGGTAGTGGCCTCCAGTGAAGCCGGCACCGCGACCGCCATTGTCGCGCTCGTGTCCCCACATCACCGTCTGGCGTTTGTCCAAGCCCTCAACGCCGTTCTTGTTCCACAGGTTGATGTAACGGCGCATGCGTTCGCGCGTCGGAACCGTGGTCACCAGGTCGAGCACCTTGGAGCGATCATCCATGAAACGCATGTTGTAGTAGAGCTCGTCGAGGCACTCGAACTTCGCCGGCACACCACGCGAGATCTCGTGGTCGGCGTCGACCTCCATCTCGGCGAACCAGTGCGGGTTGACCGACCAGCCGCTCTCCATCGCGCCGCCGATCCATGGCTGGTAGTATTTCTCCCCCTGCTCTTTACTCGGGTGCACAGCGTAGTGCATGAACATCATGCCGACCCCCTTCTTCGCGAGCCCGTCGAGATACTCCCATTCGCCACCGATCCCACTGGTGCCGTCGGCGTAGATCACGATGCTGTCCGCACCCTCCAGAACCGATTTATCCTTCTTCCAATCGGCACCGACCACGACGGCCTCGACCGGTAGCCCGCTCTGCTTGTTGAGCGCCTCGGCGAGGAGCATGCAGCCAGCTCGGAACTCGTGCTCGCCAGAGGCGTGGCTGCGGTTGCCGGCGATAAACACGATCTTCTTCGTCTCTTTGTCAGCGGCATCTTGCTTCTTCGCAACGGTCAACAGAGGGAAGAGGGCGGCGATCAACAGTGGTAGGATCAAGGGCAGTCGAGTGATATTTTTCATGTAAAGTATTCGGGTTAGACCTGGGGAACCTATCTGGCGTCATGCACCCTGTCACGTAGAAAGCCCCAACCGCCAATTGCCAATCCCACCGTTCCAGGTTTGGCTCAGCGGATGAATCAACTCTCCCGCCACACCGTGTTGGTCACCGTATTTCTAGGGATCGGCAGCGCCTGGGCCGACCGCGCCCAACTGGGTGCCGAAGTCGAACGCCTCGAGATCCCAGATGGCAATGGCCATGTCCTGCGAGTCCAGTGGTCGCGCGACAGCTCGCTGATCCTAACACCGAACGAATCCCACTTCCCGAAACTCGGCCTGAAAGCGGAAGGGAGCGGGATCGTCCCGTCGATTCCTGAGCTGAATGGGAAAAACTCCTTCGCCTCGATCACCTCATGGGATCCAGGTGATGTCGCCGCCTGGGGCATCTGGCTAGAACGGGCGGGCAAAGCTGACATTCGCATCGCCGGCGAGGGCGACGCCAAATTCCGACTCCAGATCGAATCGAAAACGTATGAGTTCTCGCCAACACCAGCCGGAAAGTACGTGACACTCGCCCACCAGTTCACCCGCCCCGGCCAACACCTCATTCGCATCGAAAACAGCGCGGCCGTCGGCAATCGGACGAAGCTAGGCCAACTCGAGCTCTCCGGCGAGGCGATGCAGGGTGCTGGTGTCTTGCGCACGCGCTGGCGACCAGCCGCTGCCCATGCGCGCTTCTCTAGCTCTGGGTTAAAAACAGGCGCCATGATGTGGATCATGGAGATGGACGCCATGCCGGGAGAACTCGGTTTCTATGCACCGATCACCACCCCGTTCGGCTACTACGGCCCGAGCTGGGATGCGGATGGCACCGTCAAGGCGAGCATGAATTTCTCCCTCTGGTCTTACTCGCGCAACGCGCCTGAACCAGCGATCGAAAAACTCTCCCACCTGCTGGCGATCGGCAGCCCGGATGCATCGTTCGGTGGGTTCGGACACGAGGGCACTGGCGTGAAAATCCGCAACTTCGATCCGCTCGAAGGTCGCCAGGGACAAGGGCAAGCATTCGCGCTACGCGTCGAACCGGGCAAGCCTTACGATACCTATTTTTCCTACTACTACGCCACGGACGAAAAACGCTGGCGGCTGTTCGGGGTCGGTCGCAAGCTCGCATCGAAACGCCCGCTCAAGCATCTCAGCCCAGGGACATTCGTCGAGGTGCCGGGACCGCCACAAGTGCAGCGCAGCGGCCCTGCCCCCCGCCGTATGCGCTACCGCGGATGGATTTCTGCCGATGGCAAGCAGTGGCGCCAACTGAACCAGATGACGAATGGGAATATCGACAAGAAAACTGGGCTAACCCACACCCAGCGTGGCTCCCAACAGGATTGGTTCTTTCTGCAGACGGGCGGTTGGATTCTACGCAGGCCGGAGTCGGGAAACATCCAGTTGGAATCTCCGACCGCAGTTCCACCTGAGTTCCTCCAAGCAGATCGCATCGCTGACATCCTCGAGGTTCCGTCGTCGATTGCTGTGAGGAGCGCGATTCGTAAGGGCGATGAGATTACCATCAACTACGAGATCAAAACGCTGGGAAAATCGCCGCGCCTGTTCCTCTACCACGGATCGGGGGAAGGTCTCACCCTCGAGAAGAAATGGACTCACAGGATCGAGTTGCCGGGCCCAGCGTCATCAACAGGATCCGCCACCATCAAGGTTGCAGGCGCGGAACCGGTTTACCTCCGCTTACTATTGAAAAACGAGCACGGGCAGTTCTGGACCTGGGAGACGACACGAGTAGGTTGATACGTAGAGTCGGCGCTACTTCTGCTCCTTGAGCAGCATCGCAAGAATCTCGTCCTTCAGCTCGAGCCGCGATTTTTTGAGCTCCGTTAGAACAGCGTCCTCCGGCGTCTCGATGCCCTCCTCCATGCGCACGATCTCTTTGTCGACGTCCTCGTACTTCACCATGAGTTTCTGGAAATGGGCGTTGTCTTGCTTCAGCGTGTGGATCCCATCGCGGTGCTCTGGAAATTCAGTAATTAGTGGGTGGTGTTCGATAGGCATGGGGAAGAGAAACCCCAGATGGACACGGCGTCGATCCCGAAAATTCCCTACCACGCCTATTTTGCCTACCGAATGTGCGCCGATTGATCTAGAGTGGTCTGGAATTGGTCAAGCGGCACAACCTCGGTTTTCCAAGGGGCTAGCCCAGACCCGTCAGGGGAGGAATCGTAGTGCCGTGGCGTAGGCTGCGTCTTTCCTAAAGGCATTGGAGTTCTACGTGCCCACGAAAAAGGGCAGCGGATCGCTCCGCTGCCCTCCTTAAAGGTTGTCTTGGTCTGGGTCGGTCTACTTAAACTCGACGGTGACCTTCTCCTGGGTCTCGGCTTTGATATCGAGTTCCTTGATTTTGGCGGCGACCTTGGTGCGGTCTTTCTCTTTGGCGAGCTGGCTGAACGCCTTGAACTTCGCCGGGTCTTTGAAGAGCTTGTCCATTTCAAAGTCGATGAGCGTGACGCTGCCGTCCTCGCTATACGTGGCATTGGTCTTGGTGATCTCGCCGTCTGGCTTGACCGAGACGCGGATGCGCATGCCCTTCATGAACTGGCTCATCATAGCCATCTGGGTAGGATCGATGTCCTGGTCCATGCCATCGACGCCATCCATTGGAGGGGTCTTGATCGTGAGCTTGGGCTTGTCTCCTTTTTCGAAACCGAAGGTCATGACCTTGTCGTCTGTCGCCGCCGGTGCCTTGGCGTTCGGGTCCGGGTTCATGGTGGCCAAGCCGGCGTCGCCGCTGAGCTTCACTGTGGAGATGTCGGCGAACTTGAAGGTGATCTTGACCCCTTTGGCGCCGTTCTTGCCATCGAATGGTTTCGCGTCAACGAACTCGACACCTTCGCCCATCCCGTTGGCGCGGTCCTTCATCTTGTTGCCCTTCATCAGGTCGGCAATCGGATCCTGGTCGCCGCCGAGAGCTGCGAGCTCGGGTGGCATAGTGATGAGCATGGTCTCTTCAATGGTGCCACTGCCGTCTTTCTTGACGTTGACGACCTGGTGGACGTCGATGCAATTGGAAAGGCCGATGGAAGCGGCCATGGCTAAGATAATCAGTTTGATTCGGTTTTTCATCATTGGGTGTTCTGTGGGGTGTCGTTAAACTCGTTTTTTTGTGGTTTGGTTGCTAGCTTCGCGTCCATTGCGACCGAGCCATATGTGCATGATACGGAGGATTGTAACGGGGGGTTACAAATGTTCCAGCAGGTTTCTCGGTTATGGTAGGAGGCGTAGGTGCTTGAAGAAACACGAATTTTGGTGGACAATCGCCGCTTATGCCTGCCAAGAAATTGCCAAAAACCAAACCTTCCACCTTGATGCACGCGGACTCCAGTGATCCGGACATGCTCTACTTCAGTCGGTTTCACGCTTCAGATCCTTATCTCGCATTCTCGGTGGGAAAAAAGAAGTTTGGGGTGGCGAGCACTTTGGAATTCGGTCGGATGATGCGTGAGTCGAGTTTTGATGAAGTGTTGTTGTTGCCAGAGGTGCAGGCGGCGGCGGCGAAACGCTTCCGTCTGCCAGAAGGCGAAGCGGCGGGGAATCGCGACGTCGTGCGGCACTTAGCAAAGATTTATAAGATTCGTGAATTCCTAGTGGGCGATCGATTCCCGGCCGGGCTGGCGCTGGATCTGCGCGATGCGGGGGTGAAGATTTCGGCGGCTCCGCCACATGGGCTTTTTCCGGAGAGGATCCAGAAGAGGCCGCACGAGGTGGAAGCGATCCGCAAGGGCAATCTGGGGAGCTCCGCGGGATTCAAGGCGGTGGCGAAGGCGCTGAAGGAGTCCGCGGTGGGCAGGGGTGGAAAACTCTATCTCGGCGGCAAGGTGCTGACGGCAGAGCGGCTACGCGGGTTGATCGAGGTGGCGGCGATGGGACAGGGAGGGATCGCACTGCAGACGATCGTCGCGCCGGGTGACCAGGCTTGTGATTGTCACGATCAGGGGACGGGGCCGATTCGTGAGGGAGAATTGATCGTGGTGGATATTTTCCCGCGCCGGCCGTCGGACGGGTATTGGGGTGACATGACAAGGACGTTTTTGAAGGGCAGAGCAAACGATGAGCAGCGCCGCATGGTGAATGCGGTGCGCAAGGCGGAGCAGTTGGCGATCAGCATGATCAAGCCGGGGGTCACGGGTGGCGCGGTGCACCGTGCAGTGGAGAAATTTTTCGAGGAACAGGGGTATGAGGCGGTGAAGGATAGCAAGGAGCCGTCGGGATTTTTCCATGGCCTCGGCCATGGGCTCGGCTTGGAGGTGCATGAGGAACCGTTCATGCGGCCGACTTCGGAATGGAAGTTCAAGAAGGGTATGTGCGTGACAGTGGAGCCAGGACTCTACTACCGCGGGATCGGCGGATGCCGCTGGGAAGATGTGGTGCATGTCGTGCCGGGTGGGACCGAGCTGATCTCGAAGGCGCCGTATGTTTGGGAGATCGCGTAGAGCGGGCAACGTAGCTGCTGGGGAACTTTTACTTTAACTCCCATCGCGCTAAGCCACTGGCTCGGCAGGGCGGGAGTTAAAGTTAACGTTGAAGTTTTTTCCTAGCACCCGGATTTACGTTGCTCGTAAGCACATTTGCGCTCGCTTCAATTTTGAAATCGAAGTTACGTTGTCCAGATGAAAGCGATTGTAATCAACGAATTTGGCGGCCCTGAAGTTTTTGTGGAGGCGGAGGTGCCGAAGCCGGAGCTGCGCGATGGGCATCTACTGGTGCGGGTGAAGGCGAGTTCGGTGAACCCGGTGGATTACAAAGTCCGCGCGGGTCTGATTCCGCCGATCACGCCAAAGTTCCCAGCGGTGTTGGGTTGTGATGTGGCTGGGGTGGTAGATGAAGTCGGGGCTGGGGTGACGGATTTTTCTGTCGGTGACGAGGTGTATTTTTGCGCTGGCTCACCGGATGGCATCGGCGGTGCGCTTGCCGAATTCTGCCTGGTGGATGCGGCGCAGGTCGCGAAGAAGCCGCAGCTCTTGGGTTTTGAAGAGGCTGCGGCCTTGCCGCTGGTGATGATCACGGCGTGGGATGGCTTGATCGATCGGGCGGATGTCGGCCCGGGTATGAAGGTGTTGGTGCACGGTGCGACCGGTGGGGTTGGACATGCAGCGGTGCAGCTGGTAAAAGGGACAGGCGCGGAGGTGTTTGCGACGGCCTCTTCGGAGGAGAAGCTGGCGATCGGTAAGGCGCTTGGCGCGGATGTGGGGATCAATTACCGCGAGAAATCCGTGGAGGATTACGTGGAGGAACACACGGGAGGCGCAGGCTTCGACGTGGTGTTCGATACCGTCGGCGGCGACAATGTTTTGAGATCGATGACCGCGACCGGGCTCAACGGGCAGGTGGTTTCGATCAGTACGCGCTGCGAGTGTGATCTGTCGCAGATGCACATGCGCGGGTTGTCGATGCACGTGGTGTTCATGTTGATCCCGATGTTCCACGACCAGCCGGCGGGCAAGGCACACCACGGCGAAATTCTACGCGAAGTGGCGCGGCGGGTGGACGCTGGGGAGTTGAAGCCACTGGTGCATGATGAGCGGTTCGATTTTGCGGAGGTGGGCAAGGCGCACACGTTGCTGGAGAGTGGTGCCGCGGTGGGGAAAGTGGTTTTGCGGGGGTGGTGAGAATTAGATACGGGCAAGAGTGCCCATTGGAGTTAGCTTAAGCTGATTCGTAGCGTAACCTTTAGGCTGAGGGCTTGTTCGGAGAGGCTAGCCCCCGGCTACTTCCCAACATGAGCCTCGGCAGCTTCGGGGAAGTATTTCATGAGACTGTCGGTGACGTTGGGGGCGGCCATGCCGAGGCCACAGGCGCTGGTGGCGCGCATCACGTTGCCGATGTCCTGCAGCTCTTCGGTCCAGGTTTGAAAATCGAGTTCGGTGCCGCTGTCGTTTAATCGTTCTGTTAGTCGCTGGCTGCCGATCCGACATGGGAAACATTTTCCGCACGACTCGTGGGCGAAGAAGGCCATGGCCTCGCGCGCAACTGCCACCATGTCGCGACTGTCGTCGAAGGCGATGATTCCGCCGGCACCGAGGAAGGAGCCTTTGCTGCGGATGCACGGCTCGTCGAGGGTGACTTGGAGATCCTCGCCGGCGAGGAAACCGCCGCTGAGCCCTGCCATGGTGACAGCTTGAAATTCTCTACCATCGCGAGGACCACCGGCCCAGTCGTTGAGCAATGTCTGCAGCGGGAAACCGATCGGCACCTCGTAGTTACCCGGGCGCTCGACGTCGCCAGAGAGACTGATGAGTTTGGTGCCAGCGAGTTCGCCGAGGCCGAGCCCGACATACCATGCGGCGCCCTTGCGGACGATATGCGGAACGCTGGCGAGGGTCTCGACGTTGTTGACGACGGTCGGTTTGTCCTCGTAGCCGTGCGTGACCGGGAAGGGTGGCTTGTTGCGCGGGAACGGGTGCTTGCCCTCGAGACTGTTGAGCAGCGAACCTTCCTCGCCGCAGATGTAAGCGCCAGCACCGCGGCGGATGTAGAGATCGAAATGGAAACCAGCCTTGCCGCAGATGTTCTCGCCAAGCAGGTTCGCAGCGTAGGCCTCATCGATGGCTTTCTGCAAGATGCCCTGCGTCTCGGGATACTCGTAGCGCAAGTAGATGAATCCGCGTGGCGCACCGGTGGCGAATGCCGCGAGGATCATGCCTTCGATCAGACCATGTGGATCGTGGTCCATGATAGCGCGGTCTTTAAAACAGCCAGGCTCGCCCTCGTCGGCGTTGCATACGATGCTCTTCGGGTCACCTGCCGCGTCCGCGACCGCCTTCCACTTGATCCCGGTGGGAAATCCAGCCCCGCCACGACCAGCGAGCTTGCTGGCGCTGATGATCTCGACTAGTTGCTCGGGCGTGCTGTCAGCGACGGCATTCTTCAAAGCCTCGTAGCCGGCGGTCTTCTGGTAGCCATCGATGCCCGAGCGCCCCTCGGCACGGATGTGCCGGAACACGCACTCCTCGATGCCACCCGGGTTCGGTGGCGGCACTGGGGTGGCGCGGTGGACGAGCGCCTCCTTGCTGAGCCCGACGAAAACCGAGTCGCCTTTGATGACCGGGATCATGTCGTCGCAGCGGCCGCTGCACGGCATCGGCGTCGCGCCTTCCTGTTTGAGCGAATCGAGCAGGTCATGCGCGCCGTTGAGGCTGCAGACGTTGCCAGTGCACACGCGTGGTGCGGATTTGCCCGGTTTCTCGCGCGAGAAATGGTGGTAGAAGGTCACCGTGCCGTAGAGTTCGGCGATCGGGATCCGTAGCGCGTCAGAGACAGCACGGATCGAAGATTCTGAGAGGTAGCCATCCCGATCATGGAAGGCGTGGAGCATCGGCAAGAGCGGCGCGGGCTCGTTTTTCCACAATTCGGTGAGTTCTTGATCAGAAGTGGTGCTTGGCATGGGGTAGCTACTCTAGTAGGCAGCCGGTGAGAGGTCAATTGTGGACAGATAGGGCGCAAATCGCGGTATTTTGCGCGCGGTGACGCATCTTGTAGGCTGAACGCTGCATTTCTTGCCCGGTCGCCTAGTCCGGATTGCTCATAAGACTTCGGCGAATCCTTACGAAACCCGATAGCTACAGCGCTGTGTTGGCCGCTCGCTCGAAATGTATGAGAAATCCAGGCTAGCGCTTCCTGAAGGTACGCGTGAACTTTACTGGGCTCGAGGCCTCATACCTGAGCGCCTCCGCGTCCTTCTCGTTGCTGAGGGTCAGCGTGCCCTCCATCTTGAGAGTCAGATCCATCGCCAGGTCGAGCGAGTGAAAGATCTCAATGCCGATGTCCATCGTTGCGTCTAGCGGGGTTTCCCCTGTCCCGTCTGCGGCGGAATTGCCGAGGGACTTCGTCTGGCTGGTGACCTTCCCCCTGCCGGTGACCTTCGCGCAGTTCTGCCCCTCGTGTTCAACGACGCGTGCCAGCGTGAACTCGAACTCGCCAGTCGGCCTCTTGAAATCGGCACCGAAGAGGTTTTTCAGATCCTTCGCGTCGACCGTCCAGGTCTCGCCGATCTCCAAATCGCGACCCGGATAAATTCCCTCGACCCAGAGGTGGGTGAGAGCATTGAGTGCAGTGCCCTCCTCGCTAGTCGGCCGGCGGCGTCCGTCCAGTCTGGATGACCAGCGCCCTCCCTCCCCGCGCTCGGCTAGCACCGTCTTGCCATCGAGCGGCAAGGTGGTGGTATGGCGATTACGGTTCTCGCCGATGTCGATGTCACTGGTGGAATTGCTCTGCACGAACTTGAGGCGCAGATCCTTTTCGCCCACGACGTCGATGTCGAGCAACTGCCGCGACAGCAAAGACATCGTCCCTTTGACGGTCTTACCCGAGCCCAGATCGATGGATAGTTTGAACTTTGGGGCGGACATGATGCGCTCCTCGCGCCACTGCGAGTTCGGCGGCAGCTTAAAATCAGAGCTGGATAGCGTCACTGCCTCGGCGGCAATCGTCGCTAGGGTAGATTTTTCGTCGGCCGGGAGCGATCGACAGAGGCAGGCCAGTAGAACGATGGCGATGGTAGAAGGTGCGATTGCGGAGCGGGGCATCGAAATTAGTCTATTGGCTAGGGCTTGCCGCGTCAACCTACCCCGACTTCACTGAGGTAAGTCCTGACCCGCTTTGGCGGGTTGATTCTTCACCACGACATGATTAGCCTTTCGATCAGTCACGATGACGAAAGCTAAATAGATGCGATTTGCGATCTTTTCAGACATCCACGCCAACCTACAGGCGTGGGAAGCAGTGCTGGCGGATATCCGATCGCAGGCCGTCGACACGCTCGTCTGCCTCGGCGACGTCGTCGGCTACGGCCCGATGCCCGGACCGGTACTGGAGAGCGTCTACCAGCACACGGACAACTTCGTGCTCGGCAACCACGATGCGGTGGTCGGTGGGCGCATCGATGCGGGGACGTTCAACCAGCACGCGCGCTATGTGATCCAGTGGACAGCAGACCAACTCGGCGATGAGGGTGCCGCGTTCTTCGCGCAGGTACCCCTGACCTTGCGCGGCGAAAAAATGCTATTTACCCATGGGGATGCGGCACGGCCAGGGCACTTCGACTACGTGGTCAAAGCGGAAGATTCGCGGCCGAGTTTCCAGGCCTGCAAAGACGAGGTGATTTTCTTCGGGCACACCCACGACCCGTGCGTGTTCGCCTGCGCCAACAACAGGGGGATTATCGACAAGCTCCCGGGGGAGGATCTCGTACTTAGCAAGGGGCGGCGCTACATGGTGAACCCCGGATCGGTGGGAGATCCACGATCGGCCAACGACCTGCGTGGCAGCTATTGCATCTACGATGACACGACGCGGCGCCTGACGTTCCGCAAAGTCGAGTTCGATGCCGAGGCCTACCGCGCGGATCTGAAGGCGAGCGGTCTGGAGATGCTGCCGTATTTCTTGCGAGTCATCGACGCCGGTTCGCGCCGGCCTGAGGAAGAGGACGAGTTGGCAGTGGTGGCGGATCACCGCGAGGCAGTTGAGGTCGATGAGACCATGACGGCGCAGCCGCGTGCCCTGGTGACGGTGGGCAGCCCGATGGCAAACCGCGCGAAGCTGCACTTCGGCTACGCCCCACAGCGACCGCAACCCTATCAGGCAGCTGAACAGTACCGCCAAGCGATGCCGCACACGCGCCAACTCCACCAGGCGCCGATGCCGCCGAAGAAACGCAATGGGACTGCCGTGTTGATCGTCGGTATGCTGTTGGGCGTGATCGCGCTGATCTGGGCGATGGGGTATTCTTCCGAACCATCGAAGGAGGATCTCGGAGACCTCGGGGGTCATGTGAAGAAAAAACAATCGCCGATGCTATCGAAGGAGGATGGTTGGGAAGAGGCAGCGCCTGAGCCGAAAAAAGTTGACGCCGACCTTGGGAAGCCAACCATCGGAACGGCTATCTACAGCGGGTCCCTACCGGTTTTTTCGCTCTCTGCGCTCGAGGACAAGCCGTTCGAGAAATACGGGATCGAACCTCCGGATCGCGTGAGTTTGGTCGATACCCCGTTCGGCGGGAAGGCGCTACATTTTGCCCCCGGCGCCCGTGAGTTGGAGGTCCGTCAACCATCGCTGGGCTTCGGTGGGTCGATCTCGGTGGCCGCCTGGGTCAAGCTGGGGCGGGAGAAACATGACCGACAGATTTTTCGTAAGGGGAACCGTGGCGCGGAAATGATTTCACTGACGGTCAGAATCCCAAAGGGCAAGAAGACCGGCTGCGTGTTCCTCGAGGGGAGATCGCTCAAACTCCAGAAAGAAATCCGCACTACCTCAACGATCCCAGTGGATGATGGTGAGTGGCACTTCATCCTCGCCGTCTTCGACCAGCAGGGCGGCAGAGCGCGCGTCTACATCGACGGAAAGGTTAGACCTGCCAGGCCATGCCCCGGGGCGCTCGAGAAGAGTGATGCTGCGGTGGTGATCGGGGGGGGCGATTTCCTCGGTGAGATCTACGGGCTGCGGGTTTTCGACCGTGTCGTCGGCACTGCGGAGATGCAGCGGATCCACGCGCGCCGCAAATAGGACACTTTCCTAATTCCCAACAACGAACACGACACAAAAACGGCGAGCCGGGGTGGCTCGCCGTTTTCGTTAGATTTGCACTGGGCGATGTCGCTACTCTTTCGCCAGCTCTTTGGCCACGGCGGCCTCGAGCGCGTCACCACGCAGGTTGCTCGCGACGACCGTGCCGTCCTTACCAATGAGGAAGGTGGCTGGGATGCTGGTGATGCCGAAACTGGTGGAGATCTCGTTGCTCCAACCCTTACCGTCGAACTGCTGTGGCCACGGCATCTTTTTGCCTGCGACGAACTTGTCGAGCTTCTCCTTATCCTGGTCGAGCGAGATCCCGAGCACCTCGAAACCGTTCTCGTGGTGCTTTGCGTAGGTATCGAGGACGTTCGGAAGCTCCGCGACACACGGTCCGCACCAAGTCGCCCAGAAGTCGACGAGGACGACCTTGCCCTTCATCTCGGCGAGGTCGATGTCCTTGCCCTCGGTGCTCTTGAACTTGATCTCCATGACATCACCGACGCCTGGCTGGTTCAGCTGGCCTTCCATCTGCGAGAATGCCTGCTCGAGTTGCTTGCCCGCCTGGTGGCCTTTGGCCTTGTCGGAGGCACTGGCGATCAGCTTGCGGGCACCTTCCTTGTCGCCATCCTTGAGGAGCGAATCGAACAGCGTCTTGGTGGTCGTAAAGAGTTCCTGCGGATTAAGGCCGGCACCTCCCTCGATGGCATCGAATTTCGCCTGCATCAGTTCGCCGATGCGCTTGTCGTTGCCGGTGAGACTGTAGGCTTCGAGGAGGTGTTCGACCGCCTCACCTTTGTCGGCAGCTGTTGGATTTTTAGTGAGGTAGGTCTCGAGCTCGGCGGCGCTAGCGGCGGCGTGCTTGGCGGCAATGTCTTTCGCCTCGCCAGCGAACAGGTTGGCTGCGAGCAAAATGCCGGCGGCGCCGGTGAATAGGGTAGTCTTTTTCATAGTGGAAACGGATTCGGGTTTTCGTTGATGGTGTGAGTCATTCTGGGGGAATCCATTCCCGAGAGGGCTCATTTTCGACTAAATCTACCGTCTAGGCGCTACGGATGCGCAGCGCTGTCTATGTTTTTGCCCAGTTCTCGGGTCATTTTTCCGTCCTCAAACACCCGCCAGCGCGATTTCCCCCGCTGGAACTCGACATACTCGATTTTGCCGATCGTTCTGGAGATGCTCCCCTTGCCCGCGTCGGAACCGGTAATGATCGAGAAGAGGATCAGGTAGGCAGTGCCGATCGCCAAAGTGAAAAACGGGCGCAGCGGCTTGTTTTTGAAAAAATCTGAGAGCGAGGTGATGCCGATAGCGAACAGCACGATGAAAACTGGCAGGGCGTAGATAATGTACCAAGTATGCAACCACAGGTGAGTCACGAGCCGGGAATGCAGGTAGGCTAGGACGGGGGCGGCCAATCCCCCGAGTGCTAGCGGCGTGGCGAAGCGGTTGCCGCGAATCAACCTGACAGTGCCAAAGATCAACAGCAGCGGCGAGACGACGAGCGTGAGCACAGCCAGCACCGGTTCCTCGGGGATGTAGTGTTCAATCAAATACTCGGTGATGTGGCGATCTTCCTCCGGGAGCGCGTCCCACCATTCTGTGGAGGTGGGCAAGATCACGCCGGCGACGATGTGATCCCAGGCGCAGAAGACCCACTCGCCGTGTAGTTCACTTTTGGCGAACTTGTCGTGCAGGTAAGAGTCAGCCTGGGCGAGGGCAGGTTTGGCAGCCTGGATGAAAGCGAGGGCGGCGATGAGGTTGACGATCCCACAACGGACTAACTGCGGCCAGGCGGCAGCACGGGTCTTCGCCCGCCAAATCCGACGCCCGAGATAGATGGCGAGGAAGAGGTTGATGCCGATTGCAAAGTAAACCGCGCCGAGGTACGAGTAGAGGCAGAGGAAAATGCTCGCGCCGTAGAGGATCCAGTAGCGCCACTTTAAAGTGCGCAGCGCGAGGTAGATCGAGGCGATTGCAATCAGCTCGAACAGCATGCTCAGGCTGTAGCCACGGGCCTGCACGTGGAAGTCGATCGCCGTCGGGTGGACTGCCAGGAAGAATGCGGCGAACAGCGCGGCGCAGCGGTAGCCGAACCAGTGGAGGATCCGCCAGATCAGGATGATCGAGGCGAACCCGGCGAGCAGGGACGGGAGACGGATCGGCACGAGTTGGAAGTGGTCCTCGGGTAGGCCGGTGAATTTTCGCCAGATCTCGAGCGAGGCCTTGGCGGTGATGCTCAGCAGGATCGGGTTGTTCGCTAGGCGATTCTCGTGGAAGGCGTGGTTCCAGCCCGCCGGACGCCATTCTTCAGTGCCGTCCTCGTGCACGTCCGTGTAACCGTGGATGCTGCGGCGCAGGTTGTCCTGCTCGTCGTGCTGGATCTGGCGATTCATCAGCGGCAGCCTCAGACAGCCACCTAGAATGAGCGCCCCGAGCAGGAATACGATGCTGAGTTTTGAGATCGGACGCCCGATGCGTGGCAGCGCTTCGGCCTTCGGGGCGAATGCCCAGCGCACCCACCAGTAGGAAGTCGACAGCAGCAGCGCGATCAGGCAGATGTTAATCGCGGCGGCCTGCCAGAGGTGGACCTGCGACCAGTACTCCGTGGGCAGGTTCTTCAGGTAGCCCTTGGTGCCCGGTTCACGCAGGGAGCGCTCGAGGAGTTTCGGCGCCTCGCCCTCCCACGGGGCATCCGCGGTGGTCAGAAAAACCAGCAACCCAACAAGCGCGATCCCGAGCCCGACAGCCACCCCGAAGCGCTGGCGCCCGAGCGGGTCGAGCCCTGCATACCAACCGCGAAACCGCCCGATCAGGTTGAGATTTTCACTGGCCTTGGCTCTACTCACTTCTTCTCAGTGCCAATGTTAGAAAAGCTTACGGACGTTGCGCAACCCGTCTGCCGTGATCTTGCTCTGGGTGACCGCCGCAACCTGATCGATGTAATTCTGCCACTGCATCGGGCGCAGTGCGACAATGCCGCCGTCGCCCCGGCCGAGGCTGGTGTCGCAGACCTCCCAGCCAAACTCGCTGTGGCGGTTGCCATACTCGAGCCGGTGGATCCACGCGCCGAACTCATCCTTGCGCCAGGTGCCAAGGTCGTTGCCATCGATCGGGGTGGCGAAGGTCCAGACGCGCGTGACGATCTCCCGCTCGTATCCGGAGAACTCCCAAGTCGATCGCTGCGGTGTCCCGCTCGCTTCGCCGTCCTCGATCGATCTGCCCGGGTCTTCGTCCATGCTGTGCTAGCCGAGGTATTGTTCCCAGTCATCGGGGAGCGGCGCCTTCTCGATGCCGCTGGCGATCCGCCCCTCGTTGTCCGGATCGAAAATGGTGCTCGTCCCGTAGACCATGGTGAGGTCACCCGATGACGCGCTGCGGATGGCATGGCCGACCCCGGCGGGGATGACGATGGCGACGTTGTTCACGCCTGGGCGATCGTCGCCGTCGATAAGGCAACGCAATTGTTCGCGCGGCATCCCGGCACGCTCGTCGATGAGAATCATCTCGGCGATCCCCTGCACAAAAAACATCACGTCCCACTGCTCGAGTTCGTAGGGAGGCGTCGCTTCCTTCGCTGTGAAAATTTTCTCGAACCAAGCGGCGGGTTCCTCGCCATCTGGAATGTGCGGCGGATGGATATGAAACCCCTTGGCGGAGTCACCGAACATGCGCGCGGTGGCCCACTGCTTCGGCCAGAATGGCAGCTCGCCCTCGCGCGCGAGCTCGCCGAAGAACCCGCGGTGGGGCTGCTGGTGCACCTGGCGAGGAACGATCTCGACGCCAGGGATCTTGATTGATGCCGGATGATCCGGATCGAGGTAGTCGCCAGCCTGCGCAGGTTTCTCCCCGTAGTCGCGGATTTCGAGCTGGGCGCGCGCGGCTTCGGACAGTCCCTGCCAGCGCTTGTCGGTTGATTCTTCCATTTCTCCGGCGAGCCTACGTGTCCGCGCTGCGGAAATCAATACTGATGACTGAACCATCTACCAATGTGAATCACACCAGAGGAATCGTTCTGGCTGGCGGTGCCGGGACGCGCCTCGACCCGCTGACGCGCCTCGTCTGCAAGCAGCTGCTGCCGGTGTATGACAAACCGATGGTGAACTACCCGATCTCGGTGCTGATGCTCGGTGGCATCCGCGAGATCATGATCATCTCGACGCCGAAGGACCTGCCGCACTTCAAAGAGCTGTTTGGCGACGGGTCGCAGTACGGCTGCCGATTCGAATATGCCGAGCAACCAGAGCCGAAGGGGATAGCACAAGCGTTTTTGATCGGTTCGGATTTCATCGGCGACAGCAAGGTGAGCCTGATCCTCGGCGATAACCTGTTCTACGGGCGGCTGACATTTTTCCGCGAGGCGTTGAAACTGGAGAGTGGCGGGCACATCTTCGCCTACCGCGTCCGCGATCCCGAACGCTTCGGCATCGTCGAATTTGATGACGAAGGCAAGGTGGTGAGCATCGAGGAGAAACCGCAGCAGCCGAAGAGCCCGTTTGCCGTGCCGGGATTGTATGTCTACGACGAGACGGTGGTGGAACGCTGCCGCGCGCTGGCTCCCTCGTCGCGGGACGAACTCGAGATCACCGACCTCAACCTCTCCTACATGAAAGATGGAGCTTTGCAGGTCTCGAAGATGAGCCGCGGCGTGACGTGGTTGGATACTGGAACGCCGGACAGCTTGCTCGAGGCCGGGCAGTACATTGCGACCATCCAACACCAGATGAGCGCCAAGATCGCGTGCCTCGAAGAGATCGCTTTCACCGAGGGCTTCATCGACCAGCGGCAGATGGAGGCACTGGTCGATTCCACACGCAACCCCGACCACCGCGAGTACCTGCGCGGGTTGTTGGAGTAACTGGGTCGATCGCTACGGGGTAATCGTTGGGCTCTGGGGATCGGTTCTCGCAATGACACCGGAAAGTTTAGCGAGAATCTCCACGCACCGGCATGCACCGGCTGCTCGTAGCTCTTCACTAGATCCATAGCCCCAGAGGACTCCGATCCCGCGTACCCCATTTGCGACGGCACCTATTATGTCGTGTTTCCTATCACCGATCATGACGACATCGTCTGGGTTGAGCCCATCTCGATCGAGTACATGGGCGATCAAGCTGACCTTATCGCTTCTCGTTCCATCCAACTCACTCCCATCGACAGCACAGAAATATTTTGTCAGCCCAAAATGCTCGGTAATTTTCCTCGCGAAGACCGTTGGTTTGGACGTGGCGACACTGAGGCTGTGGCCTTGCGCGGATAGCTCGTGGAGGCAATCTACCAGCCCTGGATAAACTTCATTTTCAAAAAGTCCGACCGTCCCAAAACGCTCCCTATAAATATTAACCGCCTCGGAGGCAAGTTGCTCATCGGCTGTGTTCAACAAGGTGAGAAAGCTCTCGTGTAACGGTGGGCCAATACACCAGCGGAGATCCTCCGCGAGCGGCACATCCGCATCGAGAACCTTAAGGGCGTGCTGGAGACAGCGTGTGATCCCGACATACGGATTCGTCAGAGTGCCGTCCAAATCAAAAAGCAAGCGCATCGTTTTTTAGCAGAATATTCAACAGGATGTCACACGCTACAGGCGGCGCAGGTTGTCGGAGATAGTGAGGATCGAATCGACATAGCACCTCAAGTTCACACCACTCGGGAACTGCTCATCACCGTCAGGATTTTCATGATTAAGTAAAAACGAACCACCCTACGATTCCTGCCACCAGAAACAGCCCGATCGATGCCCTGACAAGGTTCATCTTCTGCCGCCCAGACCTTAATGAAAACGTGAGGATTGCCGCGACGACAGCAAGGATAAGGAACAACCATGTGAGATTAGATATGAGCGATGCCGCAAATCCCAGTTCATACGTCATCGCATATCCTCCGTCACTGGTCTCCGTCCGAGTGCCTGCGCCGAGTCCGATCGGACCTACCGTCGCGAAAAGCGCGAGAAGAATTAGCGACCCGATCGAAATGATCGGTGAGAGTAGCGCGAGCCATGAAAGCTGCGTCCCTGCGGAAACCCGTTTCGGTGTTGCTACACTCATGCGCTTCTTAATTCTAACGTCAAAGCTGACGAACCGCCCGGCAGCGGCGCTCCGAGTTCAAGTCTGGGGTTCGAATATTCATTTCTCATATCAATGAGTTACTTTAGGTCGACATTCTCAATTTCGTATTCGACACGTTCAACCTCTGGAGGAATTTCGAAGCCGGCATCCTCAATAACAACCTCCGCACGCGCACCAACGAGCTGGGGTAGTGCTAATGATCCCCAAGGAAACGTGTAGACTTCGGAGCCCCCGGAATCATAGCCAACGATCCGTCCGCTCACCCCCACTATCACACGATCTGATTTGTTGGTCAGCTTGAAGTCGGCGCATCGCCCATTCCCATCCGCCTGATCGAACTTTATGAATTCACAGGTCGTCTGAGACATCGTATCAGCGGCCGTGGTCAAACGCCCATCCTGATCAGGTTTGCTACAGGAGCTCGAAACAACTGCAAACATTCCACAAAGCGTAAGTCCAAATAAGATGATAAAGGGATCTCGGGCGCCACCTGCGGCGGAATTGCTTCTCATAGTAGACGGAGGTCGTGTTTCTTAGCCGAACTAGTTCTCTAACGACTCCATCAGGGCGTTCGCTTTCGTTCAACATTTTAATATCCTACGTTCCCGGCGGTGTCGAGTTGGGTTTGGAGTCTATTCGAGTTGTACCGAACTCGACCCGAGTGGCTGCTATCTCGCCACTCTACGGGGTGCTGACCCTGAGGCGGTAGAAGGTGTCGATCCGACCGGAGGTCGGCAGGTTACTGAGCAGGTTCACGGTCTCGGTGCCGTCGCCGTTATCGGTGGGCGAACCGTCAGCGATCAGATCGCCGGCCGGGCTCCAGCTATCTAGGGCAGTGGAAATCTCCACGCCGTAGATCAGGCTCTCATCACCAATGCGCCGGCGGTGGCTGAACTGGGCAAAACCACCATTGTCCGAGAGAGTCGGTGCTACCATGGTGCCGAGGTCGCGGCCGAGGGCATAGGCGAGCAGGTTGCTCAGGCCGGTGCCGGCATATTCGGCGTCCGGATCGACGAATCCGTTCGCAGTCATCCAATCGTCGAAACTCTCGCCGCTGATATCGGCCCGGCCGGGTGAGCCGCCGCTGTCGAGGCTGGCGCGCCAGTTAGTACCAATGTTGGGGTCGAGGTCGCCGTTTTCGTCGATGATGACCAGCGATGGTCCGTTGCCGTCCGGGCTGGTCGGCCAGGGAGCCGTATCGCTATAGGCGAAGCTGGTGATGAGAGCACCAGTCGCGTCGGTGAAGGTCATGAGTTCGCCGCTGTTTTTGAGGTTCCCGGCTGGCCACTGGGCGATGATTTTTGGAGCGAGGGCAGCGCCGTACTCTGCGAGGAAGTTAGCCTGGTTCGCGACGAGCAACCCGTAAGCGCCTGGCGGCAACGTGAACGCGGGGAAGGTTGTCTGGTCGAAGGGCTCAGTGCCGACGGTCTTGAAACCTGCGAGGTCGATCGGTGTCTCACCGGCGTTGTAGAGTTCGATGAACTCGTGTGAGGACGGGCCGGTCGGGTTGTACATGATCTCGCTGACGACCAGTGGGATGGTGGAGACCGGGGTGGAGTCGACGAGCATCAAGTAGTCGAAGCTCGCCTCGACTGTCTGCTCGTCATCCGGGGTGGCTACGAAAACGCCACCGGTGGTGAAGGTGGTATTCGCGGGGAGCGTCGCCTGGTGGATCTGGGTGAAGCCGCCGCCATCGTCCCAAGCGAAGAGCAACTGGTCGCCGGATCGCTGCAGGCGGATGGTGGCCAGGTGGCTGGCGATCGCTGGCGCGGAAGCCAGCGTCGCAGGCACGCCGGCGGTGCCGCCGCGGGTGGCGACGACTTCCTCACCGCCGTCGAAGCCGATGCCGTAACGGACAGGCGAGCCGTTCTCGCTGGCCTCAACCAGCAACCCTGCGAGGAATTCTCCAAACTGGTCTTTCTCAAGTTTCACCTCGGTCTGCATGATCCAATCTGTGGAGCTTGGTAGACTGCGGCGCACCCAGGCTGGGGAGGCATCGTCTGGCGAAGGGGCGCCAGTGCCCTCGGTGATGTGGACGCGTGCGCCAAAGATGAGATCCGAGCTCCCGGCGCTCTGGTTGTGGACTTCCGCAGCCAGGACGTTGGTACCGTTGACGAGCGATCCTGAAGCGCTGGTGTTGATGGCAGCGAGTTCCTCCTCGTCCTCAGGGGATTGTGTCTCGGCCCCCGTCAGGTAGGTGATCGCCCCGGCGGCCAATCGCACGCGGCCCAACTCCTGACCGTTGAGGTAGTAGACCACACCATCATCGACGACATGGTCGATGATGATCTGTGAACCGATGGTCTCGCCACTGAAGTCGAACTCGGTGCGGAAATAGTAAGTAACGTTCCCGCGAGTCAGAAAATTTGACTGGAAACCCGGCGATGGGAGCGGACCTGGTGTGATGCTGCCAAAGCCGAGGAAGCCTGGTTCTGATCGCCAGAGGCTATCGTCGAATCCCGGGGCTGCGAAGATCCCAGTGAGGTCGTCGCCCGAATCGTCGTAGGCCCAGGAGGCACCGTAATCGATGTATTGGACGGGCGAGTTGGCCTCGAGCTGGCTGGGGAGCGGGATGTTGATGGTCAGGCGGCCGGGATTGTCCTGCAGCGAGTAGTGCGGGGTGTTGGAGGCATTGGCGTGCTTGGTGACACCGGAGAAATCCCAGAAGCCCTCGAGGGTGGCATCGCCAAAGGTCGAGAAACTCTCGGGACCGTAGACCGCGATGGTGATGTCGCGCGTGGCGGCCTGCGGCTGGTCGTCGGTGGCCGTTGCGGTGAATGTGTAGAGACCTGGCTGGGTGAAGGTGGCCGATACTGTGGCACCGCCCGGCACGAGGTTGACGCCGGTGGCAGGAGTGACTGACCAGCCGAAGGTAAGCGCGCCGCCTTCGGGATCGTAGCTGCCGCCCGCGTCGAGCGCGAGCGTCTCGCCCAGGCTGACGTTTCTCGACCTCGGATCTGCGCTGATGTTGACCACTGCCGGCGCATTGTTGTTCTTGGTGATACTGAACGTCGCCATGTCGACGACATTGCCGTCGTGATCGATGCCCTCGACGTCGAGCGCGTTCAACCCCGACTGCAACTGCACCCCAGAGAGCGTCCAGTCGGTCGTGTTGACCCAGTGGAAGGTCGCTGCGGGCTGCCCGAGGACGCGCACAGCGAAGATGTCAGGCGAGGCAGTGCCGGCGAGTGCGATGCTGTGAGCATTTGTCGCGGCATTGCTGGTGGAGATGGCGAACGCCGTGTTGTTCACCGAGTTGGTGACGAAGTCGCGCGCAACCGTTTCCCGCGAGTTAAACCAGTTCCGGTAGTGGTTCATCGTCGTCGAGACCACCGCGCTACCCTGCACGCCAGATCCACCGTCAGCGACGGCAGTCCCCTGCACCGCGTCCTCCTGGGCTTGCATCCACGCCTCGGTGCGTGCCGAGCCTTTGGTGTGCTCGTCGAGTAGCGTGGTGAGGTAGTAGTTCAGGCGGCGTTTGATGTAGGGTTTGTTGAAGTAGGTGCCCACGCCGGTGCGGCCACCAATAATCGCCTGACCGGTATTTTCGAAGACGCGGTCACCGTCCCAATGAAGCAGCATCCAGCCCTTGCCTTCTTTCGGGCGGAAAAAGTAAGCGTTCTTGCCACGGTTGACCGTGATGGTGTCCCAGTCGGCATCGTAGCCGCGGACGGCTGCATTGATGCAGAGCATGTCGGCGTCGGCGATGCGGTTGATGGTTTCTTCGTCGAAGGTGTTCTCGTCGAGCGTGCGCACCCACTCGATAAAGGTTCCGTAGTCGTAGTCGCTCTCGCGCGAGCGCATGATCCACTCCGAGTGGTAGCGCACCGGATTGTCGCTGTCTTTGTAGGACCAGTCAGCGTTGCGGCTAGAGCGTTGGTTGCCGTCGTCGTTGGTGAATCGCCACTCGTCGTCGATGCGCAGCAGGGTGCCGTCGGAGCCACCGGGGAAATTGCGGTCGAGCATGTCGTTGGAGATCGGCTCCTGGTTCTCGCGGATCTTGAAGGCGAGGTTGTTGATGACGGAGTGCACGAACTCCATCTCGTTGGTGGGGTGGCCGAGTTGGTAGAGGAAGTAGCGCGCGATGCGGTCGTCGTAGAAGCGAGGCGTACCACTGCCCTCGTTGGTGCCAGAAGCGTCGATGACGCTGCGGCGGCGGCCGCGGAAAAGGCGGTCGCCGGGGAGCTTCCACTTGCCGTGGTCGATGTTGGCATTGGTTGAGCGGGTGAAGGGGCTGCCGCTCTTGCGGATCTCGGCATTGTAGTAGATCTCACTCTCGTTGGAGATGAAAGTCGCGTTGAAGAAGTGGTTCGACATGCGCGGGAAGTTGTAGGCGAAGGTCGGGCTGTGGCCGGTTCCGGTGTTGAGTGCGGCGCGATCGAAATCTGAGACGATGAAGCGCTCGCGCAGAAACACGTCGGGCATGTCGCGGCTGTCGACGATCCACATCGCTGGGCGTTCGGCACCGAACCTCGGCTGGAAAGTCGATGAATTACCCGATTTCGCATCGATGTAGAACTGGACGATGTCGCCGTTATTCCCGTGGTTTGAAATGGAAGCGCTGTAGAGGCCGGTGCCGTCTTCGGTCATCGGGCTGCGGATCCATGCGCCGTTACCGCTGTTGTTGTCGAGGCGGTGGACTACCTCCACCGAGGTGAGGGCGGCGCTGGAGGTGACGCGGGTACTGACCGTGACTGCCGCGTTCTGTTTGGGCACCGCCGGGCTGTGGGTGACGCCGGTGACGGTGGGCGCGGACGATGCCAGCAACGAGGAGTTCGCCGCGCCAGGCGTGCCGAGTTGGTCGGGGATCGGCAGGAGGAAGGTCGTGCCGAAGGCGTGGTCGAGGGTCTGGAAAATGATGCGCGATTTTCCGCTGACCCAGCGCGCGTCGAAGGTGAGCGTGTAGCTCTGGCCGATGGTGAGGGCACCCATATCGACCTCGGCACGGTTGGCTTTGTTGTCGCCGTGGCCATCAGAGATGAGATTAAGTTTCCCCGCATCGAAGAAACTGGCGAAGTGCGTACCCTGACAGACCCAGCCTTTAGAGCTGAGGTTGTCAGGCGACATGATGGCTGCGTTTGTAACGAGGTTCTGGCCAGCGTTATTATGTTCCAGGGAGATGTTCTCTAAAATGACGTGTGCGTCGCCGACCAAGTGTGTGTGGAGCTCCTGACCACCGGACACCGAGTTCCATTTGGCTTGCTCGAAGTCTGCGGTGTAGCTGAAGGTCTGCATCGTCGACTTCTGGCTCTCGTCGCTGTCGGCCCAGGCGGTCGCAATGTAATTGTCCATGTCCGGGTGGCGCAGCTCCATGCTGGCACCATCGCCGTCGGCCATGTTCGGCCAGTCGCCGGCCGGTTTGTAGTCGACCTCGTCGACGAGGTTGTCGCTATTGTCGCGCAGTTGGATCAGCTCGCCGCCGTCGCGCAGCGTGCCGCTCCAATCGCCGAGCACCGTGATGCCGCCGTGCGCGGAGGAGATGCAGGCAGCGTCGGCAGCGATGACCAGGTAGCCATTGGGCGCTATGCTCGTGCCAGGTGGAAAGTCGAAACCGATGCCGGCGGTGAAGCGCCAGTCCGAGAGGTCGACGCTCGATGCCCCGCGGTTATACACCTCGATAAACTCGCCATTGCGCTGGTCTGATGGCGTGTCGTACATGATCTCGTTGATGACGATGTCGGTGTTTGGCAGGTTGGCATTGTTGGCCGCATCGCGGGTGTGGCCCTGCCCGCCGTAGAATTCGCCACCCTGAGGGAGCGCCTGGAAAGATTCTTGGCCGAGGTCGCGGTCGACCTTGCGCGCGTCGATGATGGTGTCGCCAGCGGCGAGGAAGATGTCGATGTTGCCGTTCTCGGCAGGGAGGAAGTCGACCTCGAAGCTCTGGTAGCCGCCGGCCGGGATGTTTCCGGCGAGCGGCGTGGCGTCGGTGCCAGAGGAGATCGATGCGAGCGTCAGGCCGGTGGCATCGATCGCATTGGCGGGTGCGTGCAACTCGATCCAATCGATCTTACCGTCCGCGTCGATGTGGATCTCACTAATGAGGAGGGCCGGCGGTGCCCCGGCGGGTGGCTCGGCGGCGGTGATGCTAATGTTAGCTCCGAAGGCGATATCCGAGCTCCCGGCGCCCTCGTTGTGGACCTCGACCGCGAGCACGTTGGTGCCTACCTGGAGGAAATTCGTGATGTCAGCATCCGTGACGATGTCAACGAGAGTGTCCCACTCGCCCCTGACGCTCGCCGCTGTCTCGAATCCGATCACGCCGCCGGGCATGTTGAAACGCGTGATCTCATTCCCGTTCAGGTAGAACACCACACCGTCGTCGATGTGGGCGGCGATTGTCGCCGCGGCACTTACGAACGCCCCATCCCACTGGAACTCCCGGCGGAGGTAGTAGGTGATGCGCCCGCCCCGCGTCCATGGCGTCCCGAAGACGTCACCGGAGTCCAGCCCGAAAATCCCGGGGCCCTCGGCCCAGTTGTCGTCGTTGTAGCCCAACTCCCTCCACGCGGTGCCGAGGTCGTTGTTCGCTTCGTTCTGATCGTATCTCCAAATCGACGTGGTCTCGGCGACCTGCTCGGTGGACGTGGCTAGGTCGTCCGGCCCCGGCGGTGCAGCTCCCGGCGTGCCACCCGGTAAGGCGCTCGCTCGCCAGTTGCGCCACTCCCCACGTGCGAGGTTGTTGTTGATCCGGACGAGGGAGTGTCCGGTGCCATCGGGGGCTACCGGCCACTTCCCTTCGTCATCGTAGGACAGCTGCGCCATGACGATGCCGTTCTTATCGTTCAGGGTGAGCGTTTCACCAGCGTTGCTCAATGAGCCGACGTAGGGGCCGAAAACTCGCGTGCTCGCCGGGACGGTGTAGGCCGCTCGCAACGTCGCCTCGTCGGTGTTGGTGACCACGATGTGCTCGAAGGCCTTCAGGATGTGCGCATCGCTATCGCCCGGATCAAAGTCGGGGAAGGTGAAATCAACGCCGTCTGAAAAATACCACGTGCCCATATCGAACGGGGTCGAGGTGTTGTTGTAAAACTCGATGTACTCGGGCTCCAACGGCAATGGATTGTAGTGCACCTCGGTGAAGATCACTTGCTCTGCGTTGGACGAGGCAAGGGCGAGAAAGAGGGCGGCGAGGCACGCGGCAGCGCGTGCGAACACGCCCGGATAGGGAACGATCGTCTGGGAATTCATTTGGGGGTGTGGGGGTGAAGGCAGCTCGAAATACGAGTAGCCACTGGCTTAATATGCCCTGTCAAAGGCCGCTGGTAAAGGGCAAAGCAGACCGAAAAAGCGGTTACTAGGACTAGTCTTCTGCCTCTGGAGTAGATTGGTAGCTGCCCGGGATGTATTTCTTTACCGTGCGGTTGGTCGCCGGATCGACCCCGAAGTATTGCTTCACCACCTCGAACAATGCCGGATCTTCGACACGTTTGAGAAACGCTGAGCGCTGACGTTTCTTGCGCTGCTCGCTGGTCGTCAGATTGCGGAAAAGTTGCCACTCTGATCCGTGGTTCAAGTAGAGCGGGCGGCCGGTCTCATCGGCGATCTCGAGCCAGCGCAACAGCTCCTCCTCGCTGCTGGCCTTGTGCGCTGCACCGTCGTAGACCATCGGGTGCCGACTGATGTTGATGGTGAGCGACTCGTCGTAGCGCGGGTCGCGTGGGTCGAGGATCTCGCGCGTGAGGTAGACCGATTCGCGATTGTGTTCCAGCGGTCGCCCGAGTTGGAACTGGCGCTGTGAGAACGTGGTCGCGAAGATCAAGCCTGCCACCCCGACCCCAATCGCGACAGCGAGCGGCATCGGATGGCGTCTGCCGATCCAACCCGCGCCGATGGCAATCAGCGCCCAGAATAGTGGCAGACCGACGATGGTGTACCAATAGAAGATGTGCGCGTGGGCCAACCACGCGTGCAGGTAGAAGAACGGCGCGGGCAGCAGGCACACCGCGAGCAGCGCGTAGCCCCGCGGACCAGCCCGTGCTAGGCGCACTGCCCCGGCGATGGCGCAACCGAATACCACAAGCGTCAACAAGCCGGTGGGGATGCTCGCGTGCTCCTCGATCATCGCCTTGTAGGAGGGCGCGTATTCCTCTCCGAAATCCTGATAGCGGATGCCGGTGGCAAAACTGGTGACATTGTCTTTGAGCTGCACACGATCGAACTTGCCGCTATCCCCTTTCGTCGACTCGACGTAGTTTTTGAACTGTGGTAGGAATGCGCCCATCATCTGGATACCGAGAACCATCGCGACGGCGCAGGTGATCAGCCAGCGGCGGATGAGCACGCCGCTGCCGGGGCTGAGCGCGATGAACGCGAGCGCGGCGAGGTTGAAGATGACGAGGAAATGCGCACCATTCAGCACCGCGTAGACGGTGAGGAACTCCGCAGCACCGAGCAAGATCCACCACTTCCAGCGACCGTTGCGCAGCGCCATCGAGAGCAGGTAAACGCACAGCGGAACTAACAGGAACAGAAGACTATAGCCGCGCGCCTCCGAGCAGTAGCGCAGGAACCACGGGTGCACGGACAGCAGCAGCGGCGCGATCGCCGCGGCACGATGGAACCCCAACGAAGCGAGTGCCGCCGCGAGCATCGCCAGACCGCCGAGCCCGCCGAGTAGCGCTGGCAGTCGTAACGCCCACTCGTTGACGAAGGGTTGCGCCGGATCTTTCTCAGGTGGGAAGACGCTGTGGCTGATGCGCGCGAGGATGCCGAACAGCGTGTGGTTGGGCGTGCGGTTGTTCCAGACCGCCTCCTCCCAGGTGACCTCCCTATAATTGACTTCGCCGGAGGTCTTGGAGCGCAGAAATTGCCCGACGATGAAATTGCGCACCGTCTTGTCCTCGTCGTGCCACAGGCCGTTGCCCATGCGCGGCAGCGTGCCAGTGAGGGTGACGATGATGGCGAGCAGCACCGATCCGCTGATCCACCAGCGGGCGCCTCGCGGTGGCGCGGACGGCTCCCTCTCGATCCCAAAAACGAAGCCGACGCGTTTCGGGTCGCTCAGCGGTCGGGTCAACCACCGCGACAGGGCGATCGCCAACAGGCACAGCAAGCTGTTCGCCAACGCACCGAACCACATGCCGCTGACGCGGAAATGAGAAGTGTCAAGCACGCCGCCCCCACGCTCGCCCGCAGCGATCCCGGAAGTCCACGGCTTCGGCCCGAGCGCAATATATGCGAGGCACGCACCCAGCACGACCAGCGCGACCATCACGAGGATGCGGCGCGGGCGGGGCCATCGGGAGAAGGAGTGGAGGATCGGCAAAGCTAGGCATCCGTAAAGTCTAGCTAGTGGGCGCGCAAGACGAATCCCAGACGGCCGGGGATGCTAGCCCAAGTTTGCGTCAGCCCAATCAACCGAAGGGGCAGCAGGGAGGACGCGGTAATAGAGCATGAGTGTTGGAGTGACGTCTCTAGGCTGCGTCAGAAACGACAGTCCCGTTTGCGCATGATGGCCAGTGCTCTCGACGACACGCCAGACGCCCTCCCTGCTCCATTCCACCACTGGCCATCAGACGACGGGATCATGCTTTCGAAGGCAGCCTCTAAAGGCTACGATACCCACCGTTTGCAGCGTGCAATTTCTGATGAGGTTGAAAATATTCCATGCCGCCCACGCGCGACACCCTAGATCATGTCCGGCGTGACCGTGTAGTGCGCGCCGCACCTCGGGCAGTCGATAGTGATCTCGCTCGCCCCCTGGAATAGCTCGTCCGGGCGCTCGCGCCAGCTGCCTAATATCGGCAGGATCCGATCCAGCGAACAGCCGCAGTGGTAGCGGAATTTTCTCGTCTCAAGCACCTTGGTCGTCTCGTTCTGGCGGATCGCCTTCACCGCCTCCACATCCAGCCCCGCCAACCACTCACGGTCAGCGTCGGGCTGGGCGGCGAGCAGCGCGTAGCTCTCGTCACCGAGGTCGAAGCAGCGGCATGGGCGTTGCTCGGAGGCGGTGTAGAACGCCTCCATCCACTCGCGTGGCGAGCTGCCATCAATCTGCACGGTGGAGGTGCGCGGCTCCTGCTCAGGCACCAGCGTCTGCGAGTAGAGCAGGTCGTGCGACGTCTCGCGGATATCCTCGGTGAACAGTCTCCCAACGATGTGCTCGCCGGTCGAAGAGGCGCTGGCGAACAGGTTGGCGCGTGGCGCGCGCAGGTTGGCGGTCCAGGCGATGCTCTCCGCCCACGGCCGTGCCGTAGCGTGCAGGGTGAGGAAGGCGAGCAGCTCCTTGAGCTTCAGGTCGAGCTCCGCTGGGTAGCGGATCTGGTGCTGCATCAGGTGCAGGTAGTAGTCGATATAGACAGGCGTGAAGTTCGCCTCGACGAGCAATACGTTACGCTCGCGGACGAAGATCGACTCCACGGTGATCGGCTCTTCCCCGGCGGGGGGGTCATTTTTTTCCTCCATCTGCCAAGACTAGTTTATCTCGAGCGTGACGCTCCTGAGGATCATGAGCTCGCCCTTGATCTTCGTCGGCGAGACCATCAGCGTGTAACCACCGGGCTCGGCGATGCTGATTTGGCCGACCTCGACAGTCGTGAACTTGCTATCGCTACCGGTCGTCTCGACCTCGCCCACCAGCGTCTCACCAGCGACTTCGATCTCGTAGCGATCCTTGTCTTTCTCCTTCGACGACTGCACCACCGATACCTTGTAGGTGCCGGCTTTTTCAAAACGGAGCGGCCAGTAAATGCGGTCTTCCGGGTGGGTCCACTCGGTAACACCGAGGATCTTCGGGTCCTCGTTGAACTTGAGAACGTAGGCGTCAAGTAGGCCCGCCTTGGCGCTGAGGGTGACCTTGTCCACAACCTTGGCGAGGTTTGGCAAGCCAGCGTTGATGCGCACCTTCGCCGTAGCAGCAAATTTCCCCACCTTGGGATCCTCGGCGAGGATCCTGTCAGCGAGCTCGAGCGCGGCCGGGTCGATGATGTTGCCCAGCGCGTAGAACACCATCTTCTTGTTGCGCGAATTTTCGATCTGCGGGAAGACCTTCTCCAGCTGCGACAGCTTCTCCTCGGCAGACATCGGGGAGGGACGGGCGACGTTCTGCGCGTAGGAGGAGATGGCGACCATCTGCACACCCGAGTCGCCTTTGTTGGAGGCGGCCTTGAATAGCAGTTCGGTCGGCTGGCTGTCGGGCCAGCGGGCGAGCCCGCGCAGCGTGGCGATCTTCACATCTCTGTCGTCGCCTTCGACCGCCTCCTTGACGAGCTTGAAGGCAGCGTCACCACCGAGCGGTGCAAGCATCTCCAGCATGGCGCCACGCGCTTTGCCATCGAGCTTCTCGGCGGCCGCGCGGATGTCCTTGGTGCGGGCGTCTTTGTCAGAAATACCCCGCGCGATCTGCACAATGAACTCCCCGTAGGGCTTGCCGTTCCCCTTGCCGTCCTTGACCGAGTCGACGGCGAGCTGGACCAGCTGCGCCAGCTGCTCGCGACCACCGAGCTGCGCGACCGAACTGAGGGCGGCGCGCTGCACGTCGGCGTCTTTGTAGTTGGCGAACTTCATCAAGGCCGGCACTCCCGCGCGGTATTCACGCTGCGCGATGGTATAGATCACGCCCTGCAACTGGCGGGACGATTTCACCTTGGCCAACCCATCGGCGATGGCGCCGTCGACGCCGTCGCCCTCGAGCTCGCCGAGGATGCGGATGCAGCTGTTGACGGTGTCGTCCCGATCCGAGTGCTCAATCATGTAATTGATGACGGTCTCGACGGTGGCGCGATTGCCCTGCGGCGTCTCCTCCTTGTCGATCTGCTCATGGAGCTTGACGATCAACTCCTCGCGCGCCTTGCGCTCGCCACGGCCACCGAACTTCATCACCGCGACGATGACAACAAACGCAATCAGACACGGGATCGTGATCAGCGCCCACTTGGGGAAGCCAGGTTTCGGCGCGATCAACATCGGCGGTGGCGCACCCACCCCGCCGATCGGCTGGCTGGCGGCCGCACCGTAGCCCACAGGTGCGTGGGCCGGCGTCGGCGCTACGAAGGCCGGAGCGGCCTGCTGCTGCACGGTCACAGCGGCGGCGGCAGCAACCGCTGCGGCAGCGGCCTCCTGAGCTGGACTGCTCTTCTCGACATTGAATTGCTCGTAGG
>JBLHKE010000011.1:0-30263 GCA_047619485.1 Verrucomicrobiales bacterium
ACGGGCGCACCAAAACCCTGTCGCACTACGGACCCGGACGCCCGATCCCCGCACTAAGCAACCCGCAGCAAATTTTCGATCGGCTGTTCCGGCCGTACGCCGGCAAAGACCTCGCGCAGGTGCGCGCGGAGATGGCATGCCGGACATCGGTGCTCGATGTGGTGAAGGATCAATCCAAGAGTCTCAACCACCGTCTGGGCAAAGCCGATCAGGAGAAGATGGAGGAATACCTCGATTCGATCCGCTCAGTGGAAAAGCGCATCGAGCGAAACACCGAGTGGACGCACCAGCCGCTTCCTGCGGTGAACACCGAGGGGCTCAACCTCGCGGCGACCTACAAGGACCCGCAAGAGTATATCCGCTGCATGTATGACCTGCTCTACCTCGCCCTGCAGACCGACCTCACCCGGTATGCGAGCTTCATGCTGGAGAGCGAGAATTCGACCGCACACGCGGTGGGAAATTTCTCCAACACGGTACTGGGCTACAAGGGCAACACCCACGACATCTCCCACAAGCGCCCGGCAGAATATTCGGGACAGTGGGATCACTGGCGCGCCGTCCAGCATGCCTACTTTCTCCAGCGGCTGCACGACACGCCGGAAGGCGATGGCAACATGCTCGACCGCAGCGTCGTCCTGTGGGGATCGGCGCACCCGCACGCCGCGCACTCCACCAAAAACTACCCGATCCACCTTGCCGGCGGCAAGGCGCTCGGCTTCAAGCACGGCAAGCTTCACAAGTTCGTCGGTAAAAAGAAGAAACCGCTCTCAAACCTGTTCGTCTCGATGCTCAACGCGGTCGATGTGCCGACCGAAAAATTCGCCGACAGCACCGGCGAGATGACTGAACTGATCGGTTAGGCCATGCTTGTGATGAAGTGGCTCAGCTCATGCGTCGTGGCGATTGGGATGATCGTGTCCGCGTCCGCGCAGGACGGAAAACCACGCGTGCTGATCCTCGGCGACAGCGTCACCAGGCAGTTCGCCCAAACGGCAGCCAAGGAATTGACCAAGCATGCGGAGATCGTAATTCCCAAAACCGACCCGGGCGACACCGGGACGGGCTTGGGGCGGCTCGATGATCTGCTCGGCACCGGCAAGTGGGATCTGATCCATTTCAATTTCGGATTTGCCGACCTGCGCTACAGGGATCCGGCGACCAAATCGATCCGCGCGATGAGCAAGCACGCCGGTGGCATTCGTGCGTCGACGCCGCAGCAGTATGAGAAGAACCTGCGGGAGATCGTGGCGCGGCTCAAGGCGACTGGTGCGAAGCTGGTGTGGGCGAGTAGCACCCCGATCGGAGCTTCCAAATACGATAATCTCTACGACCCCGGCTCGGAGATCGACTACAACGCGATCGCCGCGAAAATCATGGCGGAGCACAAGGTTCCGATTAACGATCTAAACGCCTGGGTGCTGGCGAACGTGAAGAAGAGAACCGATCCCTTCTCGTTCAGAAACGTCCCCATCCACCAACCGGTCGTGGCGAGTATCGTCAAGGAGTTGGGTCTTCCAGAAAAATAGCTCGCTCAAACACAAAGAGGTTTGAACCACGAATAGACACCGATGCACACGAATGGCACGGCACCCGATCCGCGGAACCACTGACATCGAAAAAGACAAGATCAGCGGATAGCTAACTGCTAACTGCCAATAGCTAAATCCAATTCCATTTTTCACAAACCTGATGAGTGCCAGCCTATCTCAAATGACTTAAGAGCCACTCGCAGCTATCCCCCTATCGCTCGGAAATTTTGTGCTCAACTGTTTCAGCCCCCCTGTTCATTTTTTCTGATAGTGGTGCCTATTTTGTCTACGCTAGTCTATTCTCCCATGATTCGAAAAACCTCCAGTATCCTGTTGGCCACCACTCTTGTGGCGCTATTTATCCCCGCTGCATTCGCCCAGACTGAGTTGCTCTCGGTCGAACTGAACCAAGATGACCAGGCGGGATTCGATCTCTGGCCCAGTGCCTTCACCGGTAATAGTTCGAGCGCGAGTTTCACCACCGATTCGCAAGCGACATCCGGAACGACGACGGTGATGATCGACACCAGCAGCACCTTCGCGCTGCCGGCAAACCGTGGCAGCACCGATGGCAACCCCGCTGGTTACAACTACCAGCGGCTCTACGAAGACCTCCTGATCGCCGGCGGCCCAACCGGTTTCCTCACGCTCAATTTCAGTGGCCTCAACGCCGACGCTCTCTATCAGTTGACTCTCTACGTCTGGGATCCGGGCTCTAACGACGCGTCTGACAAGGTGTGGACGATCACCGGGGGGAGCGGTGATCCGGCTTCGGCCGCGGTGAACTTCCAAGATCAGCTGGTCGATAACGATTCGTTCGCCATGGTGTTCGAAATCACGACGACCGCCAGCGGGACGTTCCAGCTACGTAATACGGCGGGCCTACCGCAGTCGGCGATCAATGGCTTCAAGCTGGCCGTGAGCGAAACCGATCCAGACGCACCACCGGTCATCACCTCCCAGCCGACCGGCACCTGGAACGGCGGTGAGGAGTTCGAGATCAAGGTCGTAGCGACGGGTTCCGACCCATTGGGCTACCAGTGGTTTCTCGATGGTCAGATCATCCCCGGCGCGAATTCGGACACCCTAACGCTCAACGCAGCTGGGTGGGATCAGGACGGCGACTACACGGTGCGGGTGACAAACCCGAACGGCTCGGTTGATTCGAATGCGGCAGACATTACGATCGACATCCCAAAATTTCCGACGCGCGAGGAACTTACCTATGAATTACCCGGCCCAGCATCCCGCCGCAGCGGCATCGCCATTTCTGAAATCCTCTACCACCCGGCGCAGCTCACCGATGGGCGCGAACTTGAGTTCGTCGAGTTGTACAATTCGCAGCCGTGGGCGGAGAACATTTCAGACTGGCGGCTCAGCGGCGACATCGCGTTCACCTTTCCAGGCGGGACATCAGTGCCGGCGAATGGCTACCTGGTCGTCGCGCGTGTGCCTGCTGACGTGGAGGCCAAATTTGGGATCACCAACGTCGCTGGCCCGTGGACGAATAACCTTCCAAACGACGGCGGCAGGATCCGCCTCCGCAAGCCGTCCGACGCGATCGTACAACAGGTCGACTACAACGATCGTGGGCTGTGGCCAGCCTCTGCTGACGGCACTGGGCACTCGCTCATTCTAGCGCGACCATCCTATGGCGAACGCGATGTGCGCGCCTGGGCAGCGAGCCACAGCATCGGCGGCTCGCCCGGCTCTGCAGACCCTGTGCCTGCAGACGAGCTCGACCAGGTGTTTGTCTCGGGAGTGCTGAGCAACTCCGAACCACCGCTCGAGGACTACATCGAACTGCGCAACGCGGCGCCGACTGCAATCAACCTCTCGGCCTGCACGCTGAGTGACGCACGCGACTCGCTAGCGCTTTTCACCATTCCCGATGCTACCTCGATTGCGGCCAACGGCACACTGCGCTTCAGTGAGAGCGAACTCGGTTTCGCACTCGATTCCCAAGGTGATGCGGTCTATCTGACCAACCCGGCTGCCACGCGGGTGCTCGATGCCGTGCTTCTCCCCGCCGCGAAGA
Source organism: Verrucomicrobiales bacterium (assembly GCA_047619485.1). GTDB lineage: Bacteria > Verrucomicrobiota > Verrucomicrobiia > Verrucomicrobiales > DEV007 > JBLHKE01. The sequence continues at coordinate 3,571 of JBLHKE010000011.1, forward strand.
CGGACGTCGCATTCGCCCGTGCTCGCAGCGACGCACCACTGCGGCCGATGTCAGCCCCTGAGGTGGTGATCAACGAGCTCATGTTCCACGCCCCGACACATGATGGGGCGGACGAGTGGGTCGAGCTGCACAATCTAGGTGGCGTGGAGTTAGACTTAGGTGGCTGGACGTTCACCAATGGCATCGAATTCACATTCCCCGCTGACACGCAGATTGCGGCTGGAGGATTTTTGGTCGTCGCAAGTGATCGAGCACAAACACTAGCAAACCACCCGACACTCGACCCGGCGATCGTATTGGGGGACTACGGCGGTAGCCTCTCGAACGGTGGCGAGCGGGTGGAACTATCCCGTATCGAGGATGCGGTGCTGGTGCCCGAGGACGCGATCTCTTTCGCGGAGTCCGATCGATGGCATCGCTTCGCAGATGGACGCGGAGCAACGCTCGAGCGACTCGACCCGAACGGCGATTCACTCGCCGCGTCGAACTGGGCGGACAGCGACGAGTCTGCCAAGGCGGACTGGACGACAGTCGAGTTCACCGGGACTCTCGCCCACGGCAATTCCGCCGCGGCGGCGAACCAACTACAGATGTTCCTAATGGGAGCCGGAGAGGCGCTGGTCGACAGCGTTGAGGTGATCCCAGACGGCGGCTCCAACGTGTTGCCCAACGGTGATTTCGAAAGCGGTGTGAACGGCTGGTTCTTCCAGGGGAACCAGCGTGATTCCAAGCTCGAGGTGGGCGGTGCTTTTGGAGGATCCAACTCACTGCGTCTGATTGCGACCAAGCGCGGCGACCCGGGGCCGAACCGCGCGCGTGCGCCACTCAGCCAGGCCTTGTCCTCTGGATCGCGGGCGACCCTGCGAGCACGCGTGCGCTGGCTCGCCGGTCACCCGGAATTTCTCATGCGCCTGAGAGGCAACTGGCTCGAGGCACCTGGTCGGCTCGAGGTGCCCAGCAACCTCGGCACACCCGGGGCAGCTAATAGCAGGGCAGTCGCAAATGCCGGTCCACACATCGACCTCGTGACGCACCGCCCTCTGCTGCCGGAGGCGGACGAGGACATCAACGTGTATGCACAGGTCGGAGACACGGACGGCGTCGGCGACGTGACGCTGAGTTACCGAATTGATCCCTTTGAGAGTCTTTTCAACCTCCCGATGACAGACGACGGTCTCGGTGCAGATCTTTCGCCCGGCGACGGCATTTATTCTGCGGCCATCCCGGGACAGAACAGCGGCACGCTAATCGCGTTTCAAGTTCTCGCCGACGATGCGAAAACAGCCCCGGCCGCTGCGGTTTTTCCACCCGCAGGCGATTGCCTAGTGCGCGTCGGCGAACCTGCGGGCGAACCGTCATTCGGCAGCTATCGCATCTGGATCACGCAGGCGTCAGTGAACGACTGGGACTCGCAACCCTTCCGCGCCAACAACCCCTACCCGATCACCTTCATCTACAACGACGCGCGCCCGATCTACGCGGCGGGCGCCCATTACGGTGGCAACAAGGACTCACACGGTGACCCATTGACCGGCGCGGTCTCGTACGACGTCATCCTGCCTCCGAACGAGGAGATTCTCGGTGCGGGAAAACTAACCTTCGACTACCCGGTGCGCGATGCGACCAACCAGCGCGAGCAATTGCAGCACTGGTTCGCCGACCAGCTGCGCCTGCCGACCCTGCACCGCCGCGACATCTACCTCTACATGAACGGCAGCCGGCGGCTCAACATTTACCACGATGCGGAGCAGCCTGACGGAGTGGTCGCCGAATCGCATTTCCCTGGTGAACAGGGCGAGTTATTCAAGACCAGCAACGACAACGAGACGACCGATTCAGGCACGCGCATCCGCCCCTTCGTGCGCAACATCATTGACGTTTTCGAAGCCGACGGAGAGATCCGTGCGGCACGCTACCGCTGGACGACAGGTGCCCGAGCACGCGGCAGCCGCACCCGATTGGATGACACCAGCATCATCGAACTGATGCAGCGCGCCGACAACACCGGCCCGGACTATGAGACTCAGCTCGCCGAGATCATCGACATGGAAAACTGGATGCGCACCTGGGCACTGATCGACCTCGGTTCGTTCTGGGACTCCTTCGGCAATACCAACTTCAAGAACACCTATCTCTACAAGCCGCAGAACGATGGTTGGGTGCAGTTCGTGTGGGACATGGACGTCGGTCTCGGGGTGGATGGCCGAGACCCGCCCAATCAGGTGCTATTCCCAAGCAACGTCGATGCCAACCTCAAGAGGATGTATGAGACGCCCGCCTTCATCCGCTCCTACTGGCGTGCAATGGACGAGGCACTCGACACCTTCTTCTCCGGCGCGTCGGTGACACCACTTCTGGAGTCTAAGCGGGTTGCTTACCAGGCGGCGGGTCTCAACTTCACGTCTCCATTCGTCCCGAGCGGCGCGGGCCGCTCCATCACCGATTTTATCGACATCCGCGCTGCCTTTATCCAGCCGCAGCTCGACGCGGTCAACGAAACCTTCGATGTGATTGCACCAGCGGATGGCAGCTCGACCGCACGGCAGATAATAGGCCTGTCCGGGACAGCACCGGTCGCCGCCGCGAGCATCGAGGTAAATGGCATTCCGCTAGAGCTAGACTGGACATCGGTCGGCGATTGGAAGACGCGGTTTGTCTTGCGACCAGGTGAGAATACCCTAACCGTGCGCGCGCTCGGATCCGATGGGTCAGAAATTGCGCGCCAGGTCCTGACCGTCACTTCCACCAACAACGCCGGATGGCCCGGGATCCAGATCAACGAGTGGATGGCCTCGAATCAAAGCAGCCTCGCCGACCCTGCCGACGGCAATTTCGACGACTGGATCGAGCTGCGCAATCCGGACGGCGAAACGGCCGACCTCTCCGGCTGGTTCCTCAGTGATGATCCGCTCGAGCCGTTCAAGTTTGCGATCCCCCAAGGCTTCAATATTTTCGCAGGCGGATTCTTGCTCGTCTGGGCTGATGACGAGTCTGCACAGAACGACTTGGCAACGCGTCCAGACCTGCACGTCGGCTTCAAGCTCGGTGGCGGCGGCGAAAGTATCCTGCTGTCAGCTCCCGATGGCACGCTGGTCGATCAGGTCGATTTCGGGCAACAGTCGCCGGACAAGAGCATGGGTCGTTCCGCTGGGGAAATTGTCGCGCTTGCCTCCCCCACCCCCGGAGTCGCCAACGGTGCCGCGGCCATCGATCCGTCTGCATCTTTCACACTCGACGGCACCACGCTAACCTTCACGATCGTCGCAGAGCCAGGCTTTCTCTACGTAGCAGAGACCAGCGGCGACCTACTCAACTGGGAGCCCCTCGGAGCGAGCAAGTTGGCGGAGGGAAATACGCTTGAGTTCACCGACACCCTCGCTATTAGCCGCCGCTTCTACCGGTTTCGCAGGACGCCGTAAGCGCTAGCTCAAGGTTACTAATTTAAGAACTTCAGCGGATCGTTCTAGTGACCAAGTCGAGGAGAAAAATAGAGAGTCAGGTGAGATTTCGTAGCAGCCACGGAGTGCAACTCCGTTCTACTTTTCAGGCGCTCCGCGCGTAGCAAGGAGTTGCACTCCGTGGGCGGCAGCTGAATCGCTCAGTGCCTTCTTGATTCCCAAAGACTCGGCTTAAAAGTCCCTCGCGCTAGGTTGGCTCGGTGGGTTTGCTAAACGTAAGAGCGAAAGGGACGGCACACAGGCAAAGGACGGTTGCCGTGATTGCGAGGGCGGAGAGATCAAGAGTCCCATGGCGGTAGGCCAAGCCGCCCAGCAGCGCGACGCCAATCGCGCTCGCGATGCGGGCGGCGGTGCTGTTGAGACCGGAGGCCAGGCCGTGTTGATCGGTTGGAACACTCTGCATGATTGTAGCGCTGAGCGGCGCGGCACAAAAGCCAAGACCGATGCCTAGAAAAGCCAGCGGGACGAGGATCCCGAGCGGGTGCTCAGTGAAACCTGGCCAGAGGAGGGTGCTGAATCCAATTGCGGAGATGAGGGCACCGATGGCGAGCGGCCAGCGTGGTCCGCGCTGGTCGAGGAATTTGCCGGCGAATGGCGAGATGCAGGCGATAAGGACGATCGATGGGAGTTGCAGTAGCCCGGCGATGGCAGGTGCGAAGCCGAGTGAATCGATGAGAAACGTCGGTAGAAGGTAGGTGAATCCGCCCCAAGCGGAATAGACGAGGAGGGAAATGCTGGTCGCGGAGGTGAGGTGTCTGGAAGTAAAAAGAGTAGGTGCCAGCAGTGGGTGAGAGGTCGACCTTTCGCGAAAATAGAAGAGCGCGACGAAGACGATCGCGGCAACGGCGATGAGGGGGCGGTCGATCAGTGCCCAGGATAGCGAGGCGAGTGCAGCAGCCAGCAAGAAAGCTCCAATCCAGTCGAGGCGGTGAGATCGCTCCGCGCGAGGAGGGTCGGCGGAGGTGCGAGTGAGGGTGATGAAGAATGCGAGGGCAGCGAGCGGAGCGTTGATGAAAAACACGCCACGCCACAGGCCATATTGCACGACGAGCCCACCGACGACTGGCCCGAGGGCCGTGGCAATGATGGTGAACATGCTCCACAGCCCGATCGCGCGCCCGAGGGAGTGACCGGGTGTCGCCCGCGCGATCATCGCGAGGCTGCCCGGGATCATGATGGCTGCGCCAAGGCCTTGGGCGGTTCGCATGATGATGAGCGTGGCGGTGTCGGGTGCGAATCCGCAGGCGACGGAAGCAATGCCGAACAGGGCGATTCCGATGAGGAACAGTCGCCGCGTGCCATAGCGGTCGCCCAGCGAACCGCCGATGAGGAGAAGCGCCGCAAGGGGGATGGCATAGGCGTTGTGAATCCACAGCAGGGCAGAGTCATCGGCCGAAAACGCGTTGCGCAAGTCCGGCAGCGCCACGGTGAGGGCGGTCGTATCGATGAATGCCATGCCGGCGGCGATCGCGGCAGCTGCGATCGTCCAGTTGCGGTTCATGAGCCGGCGCGCGGGCGAATTTTCAGTGTTAGTCCCCCACGGACTCGCAAGGTAATAGCGGGCTCGGGTTCGGCAGCGGTGTTCGAGAAGGGAGAGAACTCGAACTGTGACAAAAGCTTCGAGGCGATGATCTTGGCTTCCATGAGGGCGAATTCCTGGCCGATGCAGACGCGCGGGCCTAGACCAAATGGAAGATAGGCGGCGGGTGGTGGGCTGAGGAAGCGATCGGGATCGAACGTGTCGGAATTTTCCCAGAATTCGCGGTGGCGGTGAACCGTGTAAGTGCAGATGAACACCGGCGCACCCGCAGGGATACGGTAGCCAGCAACCTCGTCGTCATCGATTGCATGGCGCTCGATTATCCAGATTGGTGGCGAGAGGCGCAGGGTTTCTTGCAAGGCACGATCGAGTGCATCCGGATCACTGGCGCAGCGCGATTGTTCCTCCAAGTTGCCTGCAAGGTGCGCGAAAAGCCAAGTAAGGGCGTTGGCGGTGGTCTCGTGGCCGGCGATGAGAAAGTTGATAGACTCGTTTCTAAGCTCGGTATCATCGTACTCTCCGGCGCGCATCATTGTTAGGAGATTAGGAGCCTGCTCGTCATCAGGCAGAGATGAGAGAATGCCAGTCACGAGTGAGTCGATCTCGCGCATCGCAGATTTGAACCTTCTTGATTTCAATCCCATGAGAGTCCCAAAGCGCGCAAACGTTGCACTCAGAACCCGAGCGATGGGAGCCTCGAGGGCGACGACGGTCGACTCTGGCAGATCGGCCCCAAATAGGGCGCGGGTGACGATTCGGAAAGTCGTGTGCATCATCGCGCTGGAGGCATCGAACTGATCGAGCGGGCGGATGCGAGTCACCAGCGCATCGGTCTCCGCCTGCATGGCGGCGGCGAAGCCCTCGATGACGCGGTGGTGGAATGCCGGTTGTAAAATCCGGCGCCGGCGCTGCCACTCCTCGCCGTTGGAAGTTAGCAGCGACTCGCCGCAAATATCGCTGAGAAAGCGGGTGCTACGCGTGTCCTTGTCGTAGTTTTTGGCATTTTTCTTCAGGATTTGAACGATGTCGTCTGGGTGGTTGACGAGAAAAACATCGCGTGGCCCGAGCTTGAATCGGACGATATCGCCGTGGTCGCGCACACTTTGCGAGAGCAGGCCAAGGACATCACGGCGGAATGCCGGGAGATGACCGATGATGGGGATAAATGGTGGTCCGGGCGGTTTCATGTTTGCGATGTCCAAGCTTCCAAGGATCTTAGAATCCTCTGATTGAGACGCAACACTCTAGGTGTGGAGGGTGTTGGCCGGAGTCCTCAAGCGATCCGAGGCTACATGTAATTCCAGAATCACTCGATTCGCCAACTCGAACACGGGAGTAAACATTTTAGGAGAATCGCTAGGGAGGTATTTACTGACTGGCTCTAAGGGCTTGTCAGTAAATAACTCCTACAATCTGCTGGTTATTTTGGCCATCACCCGCGTTAGCTTCCAACTCAAATAGCCCGCTATAATCGCTGAAATCTGCCTTGGTGCTGGCTAAATTTCCTGCGCATCTTTGTATGACTTATTTTCTGACAACCCCTAAGGTCGATCTTGCACGAGGATTCATAGGAACTCGCGGCGTAGATCGGAGAACGGAGTCGATCTACGCCACACCGCCGTTGCTGTGCCGTCGTCGTTGTCGGTCATCGAGATATAAGAACCGGTAGTGGCACTAGTCCAAGTCCCGGCGGCCAGGTCGGTCGAACGCTGCACTTCGTAGGTGACATCGTCTGCAGCGAGATTGATCTGGAAACTGAAGGTCGGGTACGGGCGCAGCGTTCCAGTGCCGTCGTCGAACAGTCCGGTCTCGATCGTTGGTAGACCATCGGAGTTCGCCACCGCATCGCTGCTGCCGAGGAAATATTCTAGAAATGCGGTCGATCCGTCATTGTCGCCGTCGGCGTTCGGGTCGCCGGCAAAGGTCGTGGCGTCACTGCCGCCGGGAGTCTGTGCCTCTCGCATAAGTGCTGTCGTTGAGATTGTTGACACTCACGAACCCAGATGCGGTGGATCCCCACATGAAAGTATAGAGGGAATTCGGACTCAGTGTGAGGGGAGTGTCGAAATTGAACTTGATGTAGTCATTGGGGACATAGTTACCCGACACAACAGGTTCGGTGAAACCGACCTGGGTTAGAACGATACCGGATACCGACCCGACGATGACGCTGAAGGTAGTTCCAAATTGATGCTTACAAAGCAGCCAGACTTGGTGCAGCCTCTCACTCCAGTTTCGCAGGCCCCACGGTTCCGCCATGAATATAATCAGCCTTGGTCGAAGTCTGGCGCAAGTCTGACTTCCCGTGGCTGACATTCGTGGCCCAGCGTATGACTCGCCGCACTACCGGCAGGTAGTCCCAGTGGATGTGGGCAATCGATGGATCACACCAGGCGAAGTTCGGATCACTGTCGGTACAGATCAACGAGACGTCCTCTGGCACACGGATCCCGCGCTTGGCTAGAAATTGCTGCGCAGCGGTAAACAGGAACGCCTCATCGGTGAAAATCGCGGTCGGCGGCGTGAGGCGAAACAGCGACTCGAGGATCGCCTGGAACCCCGCGCGGCTCTCCTCCCAGTCTGGCAGGTTAAAATCGCCCACCCGAATTCCGTGCGCTTCCAGTTCGCCGACGAATGCGCGCACGCTCGGAGTCGGCTCCGGCCGCCGGTGATGCCTACGGGTGAGAAACGTGATTCGCTGATGCCCCAACTCGATGAGCTGGCGGGTGGCAGCAGTATACGGCGGCACCTTATCCGGTCCCACGCCGGCGATCGGCAGACCGTCGCGGCGGCCGACGAAGGCAAACGCCGGTTGGGTTTGCTGGGAGAACCAAGTCAGGATCTCCCTAGAGCCAGCGCAGATGATCCACGCATCCGCCTCAGTGTGTTTCACAAATTGCGCCACCCGGTCGGCGTCCATACCGAGATCAAGCAAGGTCTTTTCGGGGTAGAACGGCGTGTGCCCCGCCTCCTCAAGCAAATGTCGCAGTTCGATCAGACATTCTTCAGCCCGGTCGGTGATATCTAAGACAAATATGGCGATGCGGATCGAGCGCGGGTCAGTGTGCGGATCGATAGCGACGATCCTACGTGGTCGACCACTCCCCTGGGACTTGAGAAGCCCCTCTGCCTCCAGCTGGCGCAGCGCCGCCTCGGCGGTCTTGTGATTCACCCCCAACTCGGAGGCCAGACGGTGCCCGCCCGCGATCGTCTCCTGCCAAATCCCTGAGCGAATCTGCTCGCGCAAGTGATCAGCCACCTGTTCTGCGGCGCTGTGGACGATTAACTGGGACATTCCAGACCATACCCCGGAAGGGTAACCATGTCGAGATCGAATGAGACTCTCCTAGCTCGAATGCGGCTTTCCTTAAACGAAGATGCAATTACAGTAAACCTCTTGTTATAGGGCACCTCCGGAAACCTGCTGTGGAAATGGGGCGCAGAGAAAATTCACGCTGGCGAGGCGATAAACGCTAAGCTATCTGGTGATAGTGGGCGCTTTAGCAACGAAGACAGCGGGGATTTTATCAAGCTCCAGCCCGCATGAGGTTTTCGGAGGTGCCCTAGAGCGAATAAATGAAGAAAAGCGCTCATTATAGCGATTTAACGAGCGATTGGGAATCAAATCCCTCGTGCTACAAGAGCCAGACCACCAAAACATTCAACCTAGCCGACGCCCTATTAGCAGAAGAAGCGCGTCTCTTCTTCCGCGTGGAGAAACAGTAGGCAGAAAAAATTACGGAGCAGACCTTGGAGGGTTCTGTGACGATAATGCCGTAACGTCCCTTGTGAGGAGTGGGCGTTGCGGCAACCTCGTCCATGATTGAGCCATTCATCTTCTATCCCCCCCTCACCTGCCAATCGTCAGCCCTCCACTCGCCCGATCGTCCCGCCTTCGACAAACTCGGCCTTGGTCTGGCTCTGGCGCACGTCGACCTTGCCACGCTTGACATTTTTCGCCCAGTTGACGACGCGCCGCACCACCGGCTGACTGTCCCAGCAGATATGGGAGATGGCTGGTTTGCACCAAGCGAACGCGGAGTCCGCATCGGTACAGATCAAGGAGACGTCCGCGGGAACTTTCAAACCTCTCTCAGCAAGAAACTGCTGCGCCGCGACGAAGAATGGAGCCTCGTCAACGACCAGCGCGGTCGGTGGCGTCTTGGCGAATAGCGAGGCGAGACACTCGTAGAAACCATCGATCGTCTCCGGCCAATCCGGCAGGTTGAACGGCCCGGTGGTGACGCCTTTCGACTCTAAAGCATCGAGGAACGCCTGCTCGGTCGCACCTGGCTCCGGCAAGCGTCGCGCACTGCGCGCCATCAGTGCAATCCGCCGGTGCCCGAGCTCGACGAGCCGCTCGGCGACCGCCACGAAGGCTGGTGGCTTGTCCGGTCCAGTCCCAGCCATCTCCAATCCACGCCTGCGCCCGAAAAGGGCAAATGCAGGCACCGGATAGTCGGCGAACCATTCGAGCACCGCTCGCGAGGCGGCCAGCACCACCCAGGCGTCGGCACTGGTCTTCTCGACAAGTCGTGAGATCCGTGAAACGTCCATCCGCAAGTCGATCAAGGTCTGCGGGGCGATGGTCACCCGATGGCCGGCCTGCTCTAGTTCGTGCTTGAGATCGACTAGGTAGCTGGTGTTCATGTCTTTGCGCTCGTTGAAAAGAAAAGCAACCCGCAGCGACGGCGGATTGATGCCTGTCTTGCCAACAATTTTTCGCCTCCGCCCCGGACCTTGCGGTTCCAGTATCCCCTCCTCATCGAGCTGACGCAGCGCCGCATCGACCGTCTTGCGGTCGACTCCCAAATCAGCCGCCAGACTGGGGACGCCGGGCATCGTCCCCATCCATCGACCACGCAGGAGTTCCTCCCGTAAATGGGCGGCCACCTGTTCGGAGGGCGATAGGAGCTTCAGGATAGACATTTGAGAAGCTATTCCAAATAAACTTTGGACGAAAGCGAATTCCTACCCAAAACCGGGTAAGTTGGCAAATTGCAATGGGATTGGAAAAATGCCGGAATTCGGGTCATAGCTAAGGGTTAGCGAATTCACTGTGATCGACTCCTCCCATGAACGCCCCGACCAATGCCTGGGGAAACCTGTCGGCTGGCTCCGATCGACCACGCTCGGGCTTTTGATTCTAATCCTCGGAATCTCAACGGCGGCGTTTAGTCAAGATTCGTCACCACGATCCCCGGGTGAGAAAAAAAAGCCCCCGTCCACTGCGGCAAGCAGGGAGGCATTGGAAAAACTCAAGCTACCGGGGGTCAAGATCGATCTCGATGAGCGCTGCATCGATGTGGATGCCACCGTCTGTCTCGATGCGGGAACGCTTGAACTGATCGCTTGCACCAATGATACAAAGGAGCACGAATCGATCGTCGCCATCGATGCCAAAGCGGTGCATATCCACACTGCGCTGCTATTGTTAGGTAGCAAATCCGGGAACCCGGCGATGCGCAAGCGCGTCGGCGAGAAAGAAGAGCGCTGGGTGGATATCCCCCCTGCCGGTGGCGTGGTCGGAGTGTCCCTCGTGTTCAAAAACGACGCAGGGAAAACCATCGAACGCCCAATCAGCGACTTCATCACGTCGACCGACCGCGGAGCTGATAGCGAGGAGGCGCCGAGCTTTCCCGGCAACGATTTCTTGTTCGCTGGCTCACATCTCGTCGACGCAGGCACAGGCCCGCGCGCCTACCTCAGTGATCGCAGCGGCAACGTGATCTCGATCACGACCTTCGGCGATGAGCTCCTGTGCCTCCCAGAGATCCACGGGCACGGCAACGATTCGCTCCTCTGGCAGATCGACGACACCCACCTGCCCCCGGTTGGCTCCAAGCTCACGTTGCGGCTGCGCCCAGAATCCAAACTCCCCGCCAAGAAGTAGTTTCTCCCGATGCTGAATCCCCCCGACTGAGAGCGGTGCTCGCCTTGCTCACACTCACCTTCTCCACCGACATCTCGCCAGCTGCAGGCCAATCGTTTTACAAGGAGAAGACAAGCCAATTCAAATTGCTCATGAAAACCAAACACAACCTTGCGATCTCATCTCTCCTCTGGCTCGCGCTGGCGATCAATGCCACCGCAAACGACATCCCTGCCGAACTGCCCGACCCGGACGGCAAGCCCGGCGTCGCAACCAAACCAGTCAAAGTCTACATCCTCGCGGGTCAGTCAAACATGGTCGGCATGGGCGAAGTCGGCGGTGCCAAAAATCTTTACAGTGGAGTATTCCTCACCCCCGATCCCGCCGTGCCCAAAGGTCCGACGGAGATATTTAAAGTTGGCAAGTACCTGATCGATCCGCTTGCGGTCTACGCCGCAGACGGTTCTCCCACGGACAAACCGATCGCCGAAGGACAGCTCGAAGTACAGAAAAAGGGCGTCTACCAATTGCACTGCGGTAGCGGCGAGAGCTCGTTCAACGCAGTGACGCTCGACGGCGAAGAAATCTATCGTCGAGACGCCGGCAGCGCGCCAGTCAAACAGGACGTGACGCTCGAGCCGGGCAAACGTTACGCATTTAAAATCTCTGATTTCAAAGGGAGCACGCCACGCTTTTGGATGCAGAAAATGGACCTACTCGGTAATGGCGACCTAGAAGCGGTCGCCAAGCGCGAGGGCAAATTCCCATGGCTGGTCGACGCCGAGGGCAACTGGTCGGTTCGCAATGATGTTTACTTCCAGGAGGCACGGGTCGTAAAAGACGGCAAGGGCTCACCGCTGACCGCGACTTCAAACGGCAAGACGATCGGACCGGAACTGGGATTCGGTCACGTCATGGGCACCTTCCATGATGAGCAAGTACTGCTGATCAAAACCGCGATGGGCAATCGCTCGCTAGGCTTCGACTTCCGCCCACCATCGAGCGGTCGCACCGACCCAGACAACGAGTTCGAGGCGGTCGAATACAAGCTCATGGTCGAAGGCGTGCGCAGGACGCTCGAGAACATCGACAAGGTAGTGCCCGGTTACAAGGGGCAGGGCTACGAGATCACCGGCTTCGCCTGGTTCCAAGGGCACAAGGACAGCGGCAGCGACGAGTCCATCGCCGAGTATGAGAAACACCTCGTCAACCTGATCAACGACGTCCGCAAGGAGTTCAAAAAACCTAAGCTGCCAACCGTGGTCGCAACGATCGGATTCGGTGGCCACAACATGGCGGAAAAATTCGTGAGAATCCTCGACGCGCAGATGGCGGTCGCAGATCCGAAAAAGCATCCAGAATACGCCGGCAACGTGGCGTCGGTAGACATTCGTGACTTTTGGCGCGAGGTCGGCGAGTCACCGGCTAACCAAGACTACCACTACAACCGTAATGCGGAAACTTACATGCTAGTCGGCGATGCGCTCGGTCGCACGATGGTCGGGTTGCTCGGCGGAAGAGCCGCGCCCCTCCCCCAGGCACCGCGCCCGAAACCGGTCGCGCAAAAATCTGCAGAAGAACTCTCCGAGGCTGAGAAGTCCGCGGCACAAGTGGCGCTGGCACCGATCATCCTCGACGGGATCGCAGCTTCCTACATCGCGAACGAACGCAACCACAAGACCCTGCTTGCCGAAGCCAAGGGAGAACGCCCACAGCGCGCCAACCAGTTTCTACGTGGTGCGATGTACGGTTTGATCAACGCTTACAAGGCTGCGGGCAACCACGACTACGATTGGCAACTTTTCGGCCAAGACCTGCGGGACTTGCAGTGGGACTACACCACCTTCGATTACAAGGACAAGGGAGCTGGCTACCGCAAGGTTGACTACCCTGCCGAGATGGAGAACTGGGTGGCACCCGACTTTGATGCCGCCAAGGCCAACTGGAAAAAAGGCCTGCCACCGTTTGGACAACTCGACGGCAAACTCGAACCACTGCGTAGCTGCGATCGCACCAGCGGCTGCGGATGCGGCGAGAAACCGCGAACCCTGTGGGACAAGGAAGTCCTCCTCATGCGCGGCACTTTTGACATCCCAGCGATCAAGGAAGGTCACCGCTACCGCATCGTCGTCGGCGGCAGCAACCACGTCACCACCGGCGAGGGCTATGCGATCCACATCGACGGCAAGTTGCTCGCCGAATCGAAAACCGGCGTCCCCAACCGCCAGGGTGGGCAACCGCGTGGCGGACACGTCTACGCGGATCTCCTCGACGAGCTGAAGGACGGCAAGGTAAGCATCGCCGTCACCAGCTTCCTGCAACTCAACAAGCGCGGAAAACCAATCCCGCCGAGCGGACACATCACGGTCTGGATCGAGGAACAAAAAATTCCAGCCCTATAAAGTCGACTCGGTGATCAAGCTGAACACACTCTGCCTGGTGTTCGCCCTAGCGTTGTCGGGCGCCATCGCCGCACCATCAGATAACGAGCAAATCGCCGCGATCGCTGCCGCCGCCGAGGGCAAGAAATTCGATCAGGCGCTCGAATTGGCGACTCAGTTTGCAATGGGAGATCCATTACCTGAAGAACTCGGCGAAGCCCTGCATCGCGCCGGCGCCCTTAGGGGTTGTCAGGAAATAAGTCATACAAAGATGCGCAGGAATTTTAGCCAGCACCAAGGCAGATTTCAGCGATTATAGCGGGCTATTTGAGTTGGAAGCTAACGTGGGTGATGGCCAAAATAACCAGCAGATTGTAGGAGTTATTTACTGACAAGCCCTTATTGTCGGCAGCATGAAAATCGAACCCGCGATCGGCTTCTACCGCCTGTTGCTCGAGCATTTCCCAGCGGCAACACACGCTGCCGACGCGCGCGTGGAACTCGTCGGCTGCTACAACCACCTGCGCCTGCTCGACGATTGCATCGCGCAGTCGAAAAAGAACCTCGAGCTCGACCCAGATTCCAAGTGGGTGGAGTATTGGCATTTCCTCATCGCCCAGAGCCATTTCAAACTTTGGAAATTCGAAGAAGCGAAGACCATGCTCGACGCCTTCTTGGCCAAATACCCCGATGGCGACTACACCAAGCACGCGCGCAAGTGCCTTGGCAAGATAGATCCAGCGTGGAAAATCGACGCGAGCGGCCTCGTCAGCTACTCGGGAAAGTACACCAGAGACATCCGCCCAGCGGCAGCCATTAAATCACTGCCGAAGGACATCGAGGCGGGACACCAGATGCTCGAGCAGCGCCTCGGCATCGACCTGAGACCTCACACCAACGTCATCTACCATTTTGTCGACGCAGGGAAGAAAACCAGCCCCGGCCTGAAGGCCTCGACCTATGTCATCGGGAGGAAGAACAAACCTGCCGTCGTCGTACGCTTCTATACGGAGTACGTCGTCGCCCAAGGTGCGAGCTATCGCCAGACCATCACCCACGAGATGAAGCACGCCGGGTTCAAAGGAATCATGGGCCAAGGCTACGAAAACCTTCCTGCCTGGATCCGGGAAGGACTTGCGGTCTGGGGATCCGACGATGTCGAGACCCGGATGCAACTGGTGCTCCCCAACAAGATCGCTGGCGGAAAAGACCCGATGACCGCGCCCGATGGCATCGATGACGGTGAGCACGATGCCGCCGACTACATGGAAGACGCGTTAGCTTTCGAATGGTTGGAATCGAAGAAGCCAGGCAACGTCAAAACGTTCTGCCACAAGCTAGCTGCTGGTACGCCGTATCGAGAAGTATGGGCGGAACTCAGCGACATGGACTACGCCAAGGCAATGGTTGCAGCGAACGCCCACTGTCGCCAGCGGGTGGAGAAGGCTCTCGGTGAAGCTCTCGACGAATTCATCCAACTGCGCAAGGCGCACGAGACGGCATTGAATGCCGGTGAGGCGGCGACAAAAAAGTGGATGGATGGCGGTGGCAAGGCTGCCCTCGAGAAGTGGCTCAGCAAAAACCCCGAGCACCCCGCCGAGCCGTTTACGCGATTTTGCCTTGCTCGCTCGCTTGCCAGAGCTGGGCACGGGGGCGACGCCCGCAAGCTTCTCCAGCAGATCCTAGATGAAGATGGCCTGCGCTGCACCTTGCTCGACGACGCCCAATTCTGGATCGGAGTCTCCTACAATTGGGAACGAGATCCAGGACATGCCAAGAGCGCATCCGGTATCCTGTTACGCGATTTTTCATCCTCCCATTCTGCCCGCCAGGTATTCGGAAAGTTCCCCGCCGCCGGCCCAGTCATGGAATAGTTTTCCTAGCATGATCGTTGCCTCCAGCGCAACTTATTGATAGTTTCAGCCTAGCAAGTTCACAAAACCCAGATCCCGAAATGACCATGTCAAACCAATCACCAAAGCCCAACCCAACCCGCCGTTCCATTCTCAAGGGCGCAGCCGCCTCTGCCCTTGCATTTCCGACCTTCATCCCGAGCAGCGTCTGGGGCGCCAACGAGAAGAAGATCAACATCGCCTGGGTCGGCTTCGGCAACATGGGTTGGGGAGATCTGAACCAATGCGCGCGTGACAACAATGTCGTCGCCCTTTGCGACTGCAACCCTGGCGCGTGGGAGCGGGCGAAGAAGCAATTCCCGAAAGCAAAGTTCTACAAAGATTTCCGCAAGATGCTCGCCGAGATGGGCGACCAGATCGACGCCGTCGGTGTCGGCACCCCCGATCACACCCACTTCGCCATCGCCTACACCGCGATGAGCATGGGCAAGCACGTGTTCGTTGAGAAGCCCTTGGTGCACTCACTGTGGGAGGCGCGCACCCTGCAGAAGCTCGCCGTTGAGAAGAACGTGATCACCCAAATGGGCAACCAGGGTCACGCCTTCGAAGGTGCCTACCTTGTTAAAGAATGGTATGAGGCAGGCCTCATCGGCGAGGTCAAGGAGGTCATCACCTGGACGGATCGACCCGCGAGAGGCTGGGGATTCAACGGCCAGGTAAAATCGGCCTACCCAGCAGCGGAGAAACCTCCCGAGGGCATGGATTGGGATCTCTGGCTTGGGCCAACCAATGACGAGGTGCCCTTTAGCAAAGCCCTCCACCCGACCACCTGGCGCCCTTGGTGGGCATTTGGTTGCGGTGGGCTCGGCGACATCGGTTGCCACACCATCGACACCGCCTACTGGGCGCTCGGGCTCGGCGCTCCAGATCGCGTCGAGGTCGACATGTCCGAGGAGGCCAACATGATCCACACTCCGAATGGCTCGACCGTCACCTACAAGTTTCCCAAGCGCGGCGGCAAACCTGCCGTCGACGTCAAGTGGATCGAGGGACCACGCCTACCTGAGGCTCCCGAAGGTTACGACTGGGATATCAAAGGACACGGCGGCTTCATCATGGTCGGTGAAAAAGGCGGCATCTGCCACGACGGCATGCGCCCCGACAGCCCGAAGCTCTACCCGAAAGCCAACTGGGAAGATTACCGCAAGAACCCGGACAAGCGCGTGCCGAAGACACTCAAGCGCGTCGGCGGCATCCACAAAGATTGGGTCACCTCGATCCGCGAGAGCAAGAAGTCGGTCTCCGACTTCAGCTACAGCGGACAACTCACCGAGAGCATTCTACTAGGCACCCTCGCCATCCGCACCGGCAAGGCACTCGACTGGGATGCGCAAAATCTCAAGATCAACAACAACCCAGAAGCGGCCAAGCTGATCGAGATCGAAGCGCGCAAGGGCTGGCGGACGTCTGACCTGGTGTAGTACAAGCGCCATCTCCAAGCAGATTTCTGCTCTATCTCCTAGCTCGAAGCCCCACGAATTACTCGCGCTCCTCGATCGTGAGCATCTTATTCAGGTCGATCGGACCTTCCACCACCTGCTTGATCCCCGACGGCCAGCTAACTTCGAGGCGGTCGATCTGCTTCGCCGACCCGAGCCCAAAATAGAGCGGAAAATCGCTGTGCGAAAGGTAGCCCGACTGGCCGTCCTTCACCTTCATCAAATTGAGATCACCCGCCGCGACGCGCACGACAGCCCCGAGCGCGCTGCGGTTGGATTTCGTCCCAACCAGCTTCACCTTGAGGAAGGCGAGGTCAGGGTTGCGCTCGGCGAGGTCGCTGACCAGCACCATCGGCCGACCGTTGAATTCGTTGGTGACGATGTCGAGATCGCCGTCATCGTCGAGGTCGAAGAGCACCGACGAGCGGCTGCCGTGAGCCCCCCAGACCACGGTGCGCTTGGGTAGATTCTTGGGATCCATTCCATTCGCGCGAAACTTCTTGAGGATTGGCGCCGCCTTATCGGCCCCGTCAATATCGAGTTCGAACCACGGGGTGGCAAGCCCGCCAGCTCGCGGTTCGACGCCGAGGATGAACTCGCTGTCGCGGAACCGCTCGCCACCGTCGTTGAGCAGTAGCGAGTTCACGCAGTAGCGGTACGGAAAATTCATGCTGGAGGTGAGAAAGGCGTCGTCGAAGCCGTCAGCGTTCAGGTCGTCGACACTCAAGCCCCACGGCCAGTAGTTCTCGGCACCAAGCTCGCCGGACACCTCGTCGAACGTGCCGCCGCCGTTGCGGAAAAAGGCGTTGCCGTAGACATTGGGGCCAGTCTTAAGATAGCTCGCAGGCCACTGCATGTCGGCCTTCTTTTTCTCCTTCGACGGGCCGATCTCCTGGCTCATGTCGGAATGCATGTCGGTGATGTAGAGATCGAGATCACCGTCGTTCTCGAAGTCAAAAGCCTTGATTCCCATCGCGCCCCATGGGGTCGACGGGAAGAGGTCGCGACCGGCGCGTTTGAAGCTCTTGCCCTCCATGTTGAGGTAGACCTCGTCGTCGCCCTGCATGCTAAGCACGTAGAGGTCAGGCCAGCCATCGGCGTTCAGATCGACGGCGGTGGCATCGCCAGACCAGCGGTCGTCAATGAGCGAGGTCGCTTGGCTGACGTCTTCGAACTTCAGACCCCCGAGATTGCGGAAAAGTACGCTTTGCTCGTTGCGCTCCGGCTTCAGATGACCGCCGAAGGCGTCGGGGAACCCGAGCGGGTAGTCGATGCCCACGCCCGCCTCGCCACGAATGCTCTCCATCGTAACCTTGGCGGTCTTGGCACCGGTGTACTTGCCGACGTTGGTTACGAACAGGTCGACCAGCCCATCGCGGTCGTAGTCGAAGAACACCGCGCCCGAGGAGTGGGCTTGAACGCCGGTGCCTGAGGCTTCGGTGACATCGCGGAAGGTGCCGTCGCCAAGATTCTCGAACAGCTTGTTACCAGCGCGGACGGAGGTGACATAGAGATCGGGATCGCCGTCGTTGTCGATGTCAGCAAAGGAGCCGGCGACGCAGACGCGGTCGGCCACAGCGACGCCCGCCGCGTCGGTGATGTCCTCGAATTTTCCACCGCCGAGATTGCGCCAAAGTCCGTTGCGACCAGCCTGACTTACGAAGTAGAGATCAGGCAAGTCGTCGCCATCGACATCGGCGACCGAAACGCTGGTGCCGTGGTCGTAGTGGAGCGCCTGGTAGTTTCGGCAGGCGTCATCGACCAGCTTGTCGCGGAAGGTGATGCCGCTGGCCTCGCGCATGTCGGTGAAGGAGAAGCCATGAAAGGCTTTGATCGAGGCCGCGGAATCAAGCTGTGCCTGACGGCGGGCGTCCATCCACTTCGGTTGGCGGATATCGGGGGGCATGTGCAGCGCCTCCTTCGAGAGTGAGCCGAGGTCAGTCAGCAACTTCGGGACGGTGTTCGAATCGGCCGAGTCGTACAGTCCGCGCAGGCGCCCGTAGGCATCCACAAGCACAAACATTGAGCTGTGGGTCAGTTCCTCCCCATCGCCCTCGACCGCCAATTTGAATCCCTCCCTGCTAACCGTCTGGCGCATCGCCTCGACCGAACCGGTGAGGAATTTCCACGTCTTCGTATCAGCACCGAAACGGCTGGCGTAGGATTGCAATACCTCAGGGGTGTCGGTGGCGGGATCGACCGTGAAGCTGACGAGGTGGATCTCTCCCGTGCGCCCACGGGCTTCAAGTTCTTCCTGAAGGCGCTTGAGCTCGGCGGTCTGCTGCGGGCAGATCGTCGGGCAGGTGGTGAACATGAAGTTCGCGACCCAAGGATGTCCCTCGAGGCGCGTCGAGGAGAACGCGGCTCCGGCCTGATCGGTGAGCGTAAAATGTGGCGCCCGCCCGAGCAAGCGCAGAACGCCGGCGGAAGCGCCAGAATCCGATGGCTCGGAATCCGATGGCTCGGAATCCGGTGGATCGGAATTTGGTGTCTCGGAATTTCGCCGCTCGCCGCAACCGACTAAAAACGAGGCGATGCTGACGGTGGCGAGGATCAATTTGTGTAGTCGCATAACGCAGAGGGTGGACACTATTCGATGGCTTCAAGTTGAGTAAACCAAGAGCGAAACGCACGCTCCGAAGTGACCTCCAAACTGCCCATATTTCCGCCCGGCTGCAAACGGAATCCGCACATCGGATCCATCACCAGTTCGTAGACACCAGCCTCCCGGGCGCGGAATCGGATCTCGTAGCTGAGATCCGGCACGGCGATTTCCTTGATAGTTAAATCCGGGCAGGAGAACACGTAGATGTAGTCGTCGCTGCGAAGTTGGATAAGCACCTCCACCCCAGCGGGCACACGAAAGTGCCTGCGGGTGATCACGTCGTCGTCGGAACCGAGAACGCCATCCGCGCCGCCGTAAGTGAACTGCCATTCGCGTCCGCGGCCCCGGGCTTCGACCAGCAGCGGATGGGGCAAGCGGGCTTTGGCACCCGACTCTGACTGGCGGCGGGCGGACAAGAGAGCGACGATCGCACCGGCGAAAAGCACCAGAGCGGCGCCCAAGATCATCCAGTTTCGATTCGGGGCTGGCATGGGTTTCGCCGGATCAGTCCGAGGCGAGCGCGGAGCCACTGCGATACCCGACGTCACGGTAGGCATCGTTTTTCGGATCCGAAGTGGCATCGAACCGCGGGTCGGGCGGATCCAGGTTGTTCTTCGCGGGATCGATCTTGCCGCGCAGGTCAAGCACCACACCGCCGATCATACAGCCGGTCACGCCTCGCCCGTTGGTGATATCGAAATCATAACGCCCGCCGGTAGGCCAGCCACCGGGGGCTGTGTTTTTCCAGAAGATGCAATCCGTGTAAGTACTATTCGCGCCGTGGTCGTCGACCCCATTGCGGTTGCCCACGAAGGTGGAACGCGTGACGGTGGCGCGCGATGGCGGGAACACCGTGATGGCACCGTGGCCGAACTTTGGCGACCAAGACCGGACCGACTTGTGGCGCTCCTCTCGCGGGCCGTTGCCGAGGTTGCCGATGAACAGACAGTTATCGATCACCGCCGAACTACCATGCCTCCGATCCATATCGAGGAGATCGAGAGCGGCGCCCGTCATCGGCGCGTGGTTGCCCCGGAAAATGCAGTTGCGGATGGTCACCGGCACCTCGTTGAACCCGCGCTGCTCGACCGAGATTCCAGCGCCGCAAGGGTACGAGTGGTTGTCGAAGATCTCACAATTCTCGATCGTGGGTGACGAAGCACCGAAGATTTTGATGCCCCCACCATCGGAATAAAAAAACTTTGTCTTGCTCAGCGGGGGCGCATCGCGACCCGGTTCAGCAAGTCCAGGTTGAATCACTGGATCGGGTCTGGTGGTGACGAAATTGTTGGCGCCGGTGATTTTGAACCCGCGCAATGTTGTCCTGGCACCGACCTTGTGTCCAAAATAAACGACATGGTTTACGATCGCGGGGTAGCCCTTGGACTGGGGCTTAGCGACCTCGGGGTTGGCGGCGGTGAGCACGACCTCCCCGTCTGCCTCGAGGAGGATTCCGTCGTGGCGTTCATTGAACCAGATGAGCGCCTGCTGCGGGGCGGAAGGGCGATAAGTGCCAGCATGGACGATGACCCGCTCGACTCCGGACTCGGCGGCCTTCTCGAGGGCGGCCTGGATGCTGTCCCCCACCTGCACATGCAGCTCCGGCCCGCTGTGGACATAAGCCTCAACCACCGGGGGGCGTGATGCGTCGTTCTCGCTCTGATCCTCGCATGAACACGCCATGAGCACGATCAAGGTACACAGTATTCCACCAGGGCTGATTTTCATATTGCTAGGAAATTGCTTTTCGGGGCGGGTTGGAGGAAGTGCAAAGTCCGCTTATCGCCTCAAGTTAACCGGAGATCGGCGGCTCCTTCAAGGCTGAAGTTGGCGTGGGGAGCGCAGAAACCGTCCCTCGACAGACAGGATCGTCGGCGTTTCGGCACGAGCGCGCACTCCTGCCCCGTTTGATCCTCAAATGGGATCATCTCCCGTTGCACCGTCCTATTGCTAAAGCGTGTCCAAATTTGGTTTTAAGGGGTCGCCCCCGTGACCGGCCCCTAATTTCCTTCAGCGATCAAGCGCCGGATGGCGGTCAGGTTTCGCTGGGCATCGACGTGGCGGGGTTGGATCTTCAGAGCTTGTTCGAGATAAAAAACAGCTTGGGGAAGTTGCCCTTGTTGGGCGAGCGCGATTCCCATGTGGGCATGGATATTGGCGGATTGGGGGCTTAGCACCAGCGCCTTCTCAAGGTAAATCTGTGCCGCGGGCCAGCGCTTCAGGTCGAGCAACAACTGACCCAAGATCGCATGGCTCTTTTTGTCTCGCGGATCGTTCTCGATCGCCTGCTCGAAATGGCCAACGGCTTCGGCCATTTTTCCGAGCTGGGCAAGGAGGGTGCCCAGATTGGCATGGGCTCGTCCGTAATCGGACTGAACACGCAGCGCCTCACGGAAACTGGCTTCTGCCAGCGCGAATTTCTGCTGTCTGATATAGGATATTCCTAGGTTGTTATGGGGCGCGGCATTCTCGGGAAACAATTCGATCAGCGCCCGATTCTCAGCCTCGGCAGTTTCTGAGAAACCGCCCTGTTGCAAGTAGGTTGCAAAGCGGTAGCGCGCCTCAAATTGGTTGCGTCGGCGCGACACCGTCGCGACCGGCAGCGTGCGTCCGGCGATCGGGGCGGAGCGGGCAAATCGCTCGATCAGCGTGCCTTGCGAATGCTTTCTGTCGGCCGCCAGATCGTCGATGTTCAAAGGCCCCTTGTAGATGACGGCGATACGACCATCCGCGTCGATCAAAAAGCTGACGGGGACCGGCAACGGCTGCGAACTCGTAATCTGGTAATCGTGGACGGATTGCAAATAGCTGATCAGCTCCCGCGTCGCGCGACCGTTGGTAAAGGGAAGATTCAGACGCTTGGCAAGTTTCCGCGCGGCGGGAGCAGTCGGGCTGTCATCCTCCAGACCGTCCACAGCCAAGGCAATGATCTCGATGCCCGCGTCGCTAAGCTCGCGCTGCCGCTCGGCCATTTCCTTCAACTCGGCCACACATGGCACGCACCAGCTCGCCCACAGATTTAGCAAAACTGCTTTGCCTTGTCCGACTGGAAGCGCTTGGCTTTCGCCGGCGAAGGTCTGGTAGCTCAAGTTCACCATCGGCAGCAAGGCTGTCAGCGGGATGCGGGCGCTGCTGTCCGCGGCGGGCAAGCTGACCGGAACGGCCGAGATTGCGACCTCGCGTTGTTCTGTTCCGACCTGCTCAGCCTCACCGCTGCCCTGGACGAGCCGATAGCGATGATCCACCTCCAGGCCGGTGAATGTTTCCGTCTCCCCGCCTGGCCATCGCACACTTACCGATTCGATTGTCTCCGCGCTGCCCAGCCCGAAATGCACCCACTTGCTGGATTGTGAGAGGAAAGAATCTCCGGCCCGCAGCGTCTTGATCAGCGGCGGTCGTGTTGGCGTTGGCACGGGCGACGGCCCGTCGGCAAGAACGATCTCGACTCGCGCGCCGATCGCGTCGCGGTTGGTGGTTTCGCCAGTGCCCTGCAGACGCAATGTCAGATGGTGGTTGTCCGACGGGACATCGTTGCGGAAAAACCGCAGCCGCGGGGCGGTGCGATTCGAAATCCACACGTCGAGGTCACCGTCATGATCCCAGTCGACTGTGACCAGTGCTCGTCCGTCGTCCGGCAAGTCGATTCCCGAACTTGCCGAGATGTTGGCGAAGCGGGCGACAGGTTCAGTTGTCCCGCCCTCGGCCGAACCCGCCGCGGTGTTGAGGAACAGGCAGTTCCGCTCGCGGCCGCTATAGGAGCGTCCACGGCGCATCAAATCACCGAAGGTTGCGTTGGCTCGATCAAACTCACCCGATTTCGCCTCCCCGGCCACGTTGAGCGATTGCGACACGACCTGCCGCCAATAGAAACTTCACAAGTCGCCCGGGTCATCGCCGGTGATATTACCGTTGGCGACCACCAGGTCCTGCCAGCCATTGTTGTTGATATCCACAAAGCTAGTCCCCCAGGCCCAGCGGGCCCTGGCCACGCCAGCGGCTTCGCTCACGTCCCCGAACGAGCCGTCGTCGAGCCGCCTCATTAGGGTACTGCCGCGTGCGAATCGTTGCAGCCGCGTCCTTACTTCTTGTGGCGCATCCGGCTTGAACTGCTGCTGGAAGGTGATGCGGTTTCCGGCCGCCGAGAACATGTTGCTGACGTAGACGTCCATCTGACCGTCGCGATCATAGTCTCCCCAGGTGACAGCCATTCCAGACGCGCTGTCCTCGACACCTGATTCAGCTGCGACATCAATGAAGCTATGCTTGCCCTGCTCGGGTCCGGCGTCGTTGCGGTAGAGGTTGTTGCGCCCGAAGTCATTCGCGACGTACAGGTCCTGGTCGCCGTCATTGTCGTAGTCTTCCCAAGATGCGGCCAGGCTCCATCGCCCGTTGTTGCTGTCGAGGCCAACCTCGGCCGTCACGTCGCGGAAGCTAAACTCCTCCGAACGCGTAATTTCGTTACGAAAAAGACTATTGAAACCGCCAACGTTCGAGTCGTGATAAACGAAAGTCCCCCTGACGATGCCAACGCCACCCGACTCTGATCCAGCCCCCGCCGACCCGTTGCGCCAATAGGAGCAGGCGTAGAGATCCAAGCGGCCGTCCTCATCGTAGTCTGCCGCGCTCAACGACATCAGATCGTGAGAGCTAGGCAAAAAGGCGCGGTAGTCGAAATGGCCGTCGCCACGATTGGCTGCCAGCACGACGCCCCCCATCATCGCCACGGCAAGGTCCTGGTCACCGTCATTGTCCAGGTCAACCAACAGCGCACTGCGTGAACCCTCTAGCCAATTCACGCCGGCTGCTTCCGAATTATCGCGCAAGGTGCCGTCGGGATTTTGGACATAGAGCCTGTTGGGCAAGCCGTCCTCCTGGCAGAGGTAGAGATCGTCCAAGCCATCACCGTTGACGTCGCCAAGCGCCACGCCCGGCATACCCAGCCAGAAGAAATACTGTGCGTCTTGGATGCGTTGCAGCCAATGGCCAAAGCCACGGCCGAGCTGCTGCTGGAACGAAGGATTCGATCCCAACACCGACTGGGTGCAATCGGAAAATAAAGTGCGTCCGCTGGTGCTGGTGGTCACCTGCTCGAACTCGCTCACGTCGAGTCGTGTGAGGCGCGGCGGCGAGTCGCCGCTGCCGGTGATCCAGCGCGTGCGCCAAGTCGCATGCTGCTCGATCACGCCGGTTTCCGTGAGGCCTGAGAGTGCTACGTACTGCTGCGTGGTAAACGAGTTGCCGCTCTCCTGTTCGACGCGAAATACCTTGGGCTCGAAGCGTTTGTCGTCGGCGCCAGCCAGCCGAGTCGCCAGGTCACGCAGTGCGGCCTCGAACTCGCCGATACCTTGCCGGGGTGTCGCGGCTGGCGGTGTTGTCATGCGCTCGACGCCGAGCGCGGAATCCGAATAGACCAGCTCGGGGGGGGTCGGTTCTAGCGTATTGAAAGAAAAGTCTGAGCTGACGAACTGTCGAAGCGCCGCGCCGTCAAGCTGCTCGGGATGCAGAATCAATTTGCCGAGTCCCTTGAGTTGCTCCTTGGCTTGCGCGCTGAGCGCCTCGGTCGGCCAGCCATCGGAGCTGGGATCGTCCAAGCTGTCCATCGGAGGTTCGGGCGGCGACGGCACCTGATGCGGTTTGCCTGCCGATGCAACCGATGCGCCGCCATCACCTGAGCGGGTTGCGAAATAGATTGCCACGACCGCCAACGAAGCGATCCCGACGAGTGCCCAGCGTCGTCCCCGATTCGGCGAGCGCGAACCGGGCTGTTTAGCGGGGCGGTTATCTGGGGATTTCATGGAAGAGGGACATTCAGAAAGAGTCGGTGATAGATATCACGCGATCAGAATATCACCGAAAATTTTCTTTTTCACGAGCGATTTTCAGATTCGCGCGCTCGTCCGATGTGGCAGTCCGACGGAGACTGCGAAAGGCCACCTCCTTTGGGAGGCGGCTGTGGTAGCTGCGCGCGCAAGCGCGTGATTTGCTCCGGAGGCAAAACAAACGGGGCGGCCTAGAAATTAGGCCGCCCCGTTAAAAATGTGAAATAATCTAGGAATCTCTGCTACTTGCGACCGCGGCGGCGCAGGATGAACGCGAGTCCAACGAGGCCGAGAAGACCAAGGGCGGACGGCTCAGGAACCGCTACAACCGCATTGGGGTCGAGCCTGACTTCTTCCAAGCGAGTCCAGCCCCAGCTGCCGTCATCGTCCTCGTAGAAGTCCAACTGGTAGTTATCGGTTGTGCTGACGCCGGCGCCAGTCAAATCAGCTAGGGTGAGTGAGGTGGTTTGGGTAGCACCGCCCTGCGCGGTATGAAAGAAAACCGCATCGTAGTTCCCGGTGCTCAGGTTGAGCAAAGCGACACCTTTCTGACCGGCGTTCGTGGTGAGTCCCGCTATAATTGCAGCTCGGTTCAAAGGATCTGCGCTTCCCTCTTGGTTGCCATTAGCAGCATGGAAATCGATCTCGAGCACCGGGTCGATCGCATCGACAGTGGCAAAATTGATAGCCGGTGACGTGGCGATGAAAGTGGCGTGGGCACCATCGTGAGCCCTGATAGTGCTTCCGGTCGTGTTGATACCACCGAAATAGGCGTCGATTCCGTCGCCAGCTACTTGAGCGGCTTCAAGCCCGTTGCCAGCAAGCCAGCCCTCACCTTGAACAGTGGTCCAGCCGTTATAGCCAGCTCCCCCTGCCACACCCTCTGGGGCGCTAGTGAAGTCCCAAATGGTAGTAACGGCAGCACTCACCGAGGTGGCACTGAAAGTAAAAGAAACCACCGCTAACGCAGACAGTTTGGTGAGGAGAATTTTGAAGCTGTTCATCATTGTCTTTGTTTTTCAGGGGAGGTTACCCAATTTTCTATTCGAGTGTTAAATTGCCCATTTATTGCGCTGGGTTTTGGCGATCATAGCTAAGTAGCGGGTATTTCAGCAAGGAAATGATGAACTTTTTCTCAATCCAACATTGGCACCAAAATCATACACGCACCCCACTTATAATAAGCGCATTAGAACCAAGTAGGCAGATCTGCCCATGAGTTTTTTGGATCATTGGGGAGTTGTTGGCTCCCAAAAATGCGAAAACGCCCCTCCTCCGGCTCCTTTCAATCAATGCCCCCCCAGCCTAGACTGAATGGCATGAACCGCTGCGGCATCGAGGATTTCTTAAGGGCACCTCCGAAAACCTCATGCGGGCTGGAGCTTGATCAAATCCCCGCTGTCTTCGTTGCTAAAGCGCCCACTATCACCAGATAGCTTAGCGTTTATCGCCTCGCCAGCGGGAATTTTCTCTGCGCCCCATTTCCACAGCAGGTTTCCGGAGGTGCCCTTAAGGTTTCCAAGTTCAATGAATCCGGACTGAAAACCCACTTTCACCGTAGCCTAGGAGCCTGTCGGACTTAGAGGATTCGAGCAAAACGTTTTAGAATTCCGATCCAGATCCGTTTGCTGGGGAGGATTTAAATGGATTTAATGACGATTCAGCG
>JBLHKE010000012.1:0-28065 GCA_047619485.1 Verrucomicrobiales bacterium
TCACTTTGGTTGCGCCGTAACAGCCCGGACCGACACAGCCAGCTGAGCATTTGGTGATCGGGCGAACGGGTAATTTGCCGTCGTCATTGCCAAACGGGCTCTTGCTAGATTTCCACACGGCGTGCGCTTGCTCGTCGGTAGATCCAAAGTCTGGTTGGAACCACTCCTCCATGTCTTTTGGGACAGTCACTTTGCGGTAACGGGTGATGAGCTGGTCAAACGGCACCTGCTCGGCAGGGATCGGATCGAAGGTGTGATACCCCCACCTTGCGTCGCGCAGGTCGGCGAACATCTTCCAGCCGAACTCCCCCTGGCCAGCGCGTGCGTAGAGGGCTGCCAGGCCATCTATCGCATCGCGGCTCCCGCCGGGGCGTTCCGATTGCACCTCAGCTGCGGCGAGCGCTCGAAGGGTTTTGCGGTTCTTGCCGACGAACTCAGGGATCAGTTCATCTTTGATGATCGGCTTGATCGCGGTTTTTAGGTCTGTGCCGAACTGGCTGGGATCCGCGTTGAGGAAGTACTGCTTGTAGGGCAGGATCTCATCGGGGTGCCGCTCGCGGGCGATGACGTAGAGCGCGTCCAATCCGCCGGGGACCTCGGCCAGTGAGGCGGCGATGGCTTCGAGATGGAAGTCGTAGGTAGAGGTTGTGTTGAGGCCACCGGGGGCGGTTCTCGATCCAGCGTAGCCAGTGTAGGTTTCCTTTAGGGTCTCGGTGGCCAACTGCTGCACGGCCGGGCTGGCGACTTTGACTTTTGCGCGGATGCTGGTTGCTAGTCCGCGTGTGACAGAGACTCGCTGGTTGGTGCGGATGAGATCACCGATGGCGGGCAACACTTTCTCGTAGCAACGGTCGTCAGCCGCAACAGGCGTCAGTGCGGTGAGCGCGGAGTTGCGTAACCAGGCCTCCTCGTGCTTCAAAAAAGGGAGCAGTAGGTCGACGAGTGGCACGAGTTGATCTGCCGAGCCGGAGCCTAGGATCTGCATCGCGGCGTCCTTGACCCACCACGATTCGTCCGGGTTCTTCACCGCTTTCACTGAGAGTTGGAAGATCTCCGGCGTGTGATGCCCAGCCTTTGCGATCGCGGCAAACATAGCACGACGGACACGTGGGTCGTTGGATTGGAGGAACTCCATCACGAGGTGCGGGCGTAGCTTGCCGCCGGGTTTGCGCCAGCCGATGTAGCCGCTGTCGATTCCTAGAGCTTTGAATGCCGCGACGAAGCGGAGGTTGTGATCCTGGTGGTGGATGTAGCGACGGATGTCGTCGTCGCTGGGTTGATCCTTCCCATGGAACCAGCGGAAAAATGGCAGGCTGGAGTCTTCCGCCAGCGTCTCGTCCGACAGGTCCGGTTTCTTACCATCCTTGTCCGGCACCGCTTCGAGGGAGAGGAATGGGTTGTCCGCCTCGACGCCCCAGGGTTGCTTGGGCAACTGGTAGGGCTTGGAGAACTGGCTGCGTGGCGCGCCGGTGATGCGCAGCGTCTTGCGCGGGATGGTGTAGGTCAGCGGGTAGGCGATACCCCACAGTTCCTTGTCGTAGCCGCTGCCACCAAGGATGCCAAACGAGCCGTCGAAGCGGCGCGACAGGTCGTAGTGCCACTGGCGGCTATCCATGAAATCGCGGTACTGCTTTGGCTTCTTGTCGTGCAGCAATCCCATCGCGGCGCTGCGCCAGATTTCTCCAATACCGCCGCCGGTGTGGCCGTGGAGCATGAAGCTGGTGGTGTAGAAACTCTGCATCGCGCAGGCGTCGCGCGCTCTGGCATAGACGGAGTTCTCGCCATCTGGTGTCAGCGCAGCCGCCGCCGCCATGGCGAAGGCGAGCTTGCCGTTCTTACCGTTGTCGACAAAACCGACCTCCGGGCGGTCATCGCCATAGGGGTTGCCGCCGCGGCCGGCGTAGCGGTAGAAGTGTCTCAGCGCACCGTGGAGGGCGTGATCGGGCACGTCGGCGCCGCATTCTTTGGCCAACAGCAGGAAGGTGACCACGCAGGTGCCTGAGGCGTTAAGGTGTCCTTGGCCGTAGGTGGTGAGCGCAGAGCCACGACCTGCCCACGCATCGTTGTGCTGTGATTTGACTGCGTTGTCGACCCAGCGCTGGATGTTCGCGAGGATCTCTGGGTCGCCGGTGCGCAGGTAGCACTCTGTGAGCGGGATCCCGCCGTAGCCGAGATACCACGGGTATTTGTGCGCAGGGGCTTTGCGCGCCCAGTTGCGCACCACCTCCAGGTCTTGATCCTCGCCCGTGGAGAGCAGGAACAGCATGCCGATGCCACCGAGGCCTTGGGTCGACCCCGGTTTGGAGAGATAGTCGGCGACCTGGCGAACAATCTTGTCCGACTTCGGGCAATCGAGTGGCCAGGTATTGCTGTAAGATCCTAACACTGAAACCTTCACGGTAACCGGCTCGGCCTCACCTTTGATGGCGAACTTGATCACCCCGTCACTCGCTTCTGCAGCCGCGAGAATCTGGCCAAGTTGCATGCGCGGGTCGATGTCGGCGAGCGGCTGCCCGTTGAGCGTCTCGATGATCTGACCCATTTTTAATTTCCCGGTCGCCGCGGCTGGCGAACCTTCCTCGATGTTCTTGATCCGCATGGTGAAGGCCGGTTGGAGGAGTTCGATCCCCATTCCGACCGGACCAAAACGGTCGATCGATTGCAGCGATTTGGTTTCGCTCGGGCGGGTTGAGAACAGAGCCGGATCTTTGTAGAACGAGTTTTCGGCTCCAGCGGCTAGTCCATAGCTCAGGCTGAATGCCAGAATTGTTCGTCTTGTAATACTCATAGTGTCGAATCGCTGTTGCGAGCGCTCAGCGTCCATCGCCACCACGCCAACATCAATGAAAATTTCCCGAAACTATGCGGCGTACACGCGCGCGCATTTGCGTCAGCAACACGGTCCGCACCCAACCTCGAGGCGTCCTGAAAAATAGGGCTCGGGGAGTCGGGCGGTGCCATTTGAACTAGCCCGGGCTAGCAGGGCTAGTCGCAGTTATTCTACGATCGTTGGTGTCAGGAAGATGACTAACTCTGTCTGTTGCTTCGAGTCGAGTTGGCCGCGGAACACCCTTTTGAGGAGTGGAATATCCCCGAGTATTGGAATGCCTTTCACCGATTTGGTGGTCTTGTCCTGGATCAAGCCTGCGATGACAATCGTCTCCCCATCGCGCACCCGGATCAGGGATGAGCTCTGTTTGATGTCGAGCACAGGCGCCGTGGTGGCGCTATTGCCTCCCGCGGACTCGACACCCACCAGGCTGGTGATGACCGGGGAGACGTCTAGGGTGATCAGGTCATCGTCAGAGATCTGTGGCGTGATTGAGAGGATGGTTCCCACGGTGATCATTTCGAACGAGGTGTTTTCGAAAGTGCCGCCGGGGCTGCCCCCATTGCCTGCGACGAAACCGCTCGAACTGCTGAAGAAGGGTTGCTCGGTCCCCACCTTGATGACCGCCATTTGGTTATTCAGCGAGCGGAGCCGTGGTTGGGAGACTGCTCTGACATTGCCCTGTTCCTTCAGCGCAATCAGGGTGGCGTTGATCTGCCCGTTTCTCTCCTGCTTCATCAGCGATGCGATGATCGCTGGGCTCCCTGGGACAACGCCGCCCACCGGGTTCCTGATGATGGTCGAGGCGTCGATGGCGGATAGCACGCCAAGATCGGCGCGCTCGATGACGGCTGACCAGTCGACCCCCAGTTCGAATCGGCGGTTCAGCGTGACCTCGTAGATCCTCGCTTCGATATCGACCTGACGCCCGATACGCTTTTTCATTTTGGAGAGGAATTTGCCGATGTGTTCGACCGTTTGCGGGCGGTCGGTCACGTGGACGATGCCGCTCATCTTGTCGATCATTAAAGTTCCATCATCCGTGGAGAGTAGCTTGAGTTGTTCATCGAGCTCTGCCCAGAAATCGATCGAGTCCTCCTGGGTAATCGAGGTGCCTCCACCGCCTCCGCCGCCGGCACCGCCAGAACTGCCGCCACTGCCGCCACTGCCGCCACTGCCGCCACCAGAGCTCCCGCCGCCCGCTCCTCCCAGGGTTGCTGCGCTGTAGCCAGCGCCGCTGCGCACCAGCCGCGGGTAGTCGATCGTAAACACCTCAGTGCGCATCCGGTGAACGCGGATCAGCCGGTTGTGCTCTTCCCAATCGAAGCCGTGCGCGGCGAGGAACGCCTCCATGATCTGCTCCAAGGGCAACGCGGAAATGTCCACGGTGATATTTCCTCGGACGTCTGGATCTGGAACGATGTTGAGCTGATTGGCACGGGCGAATAGTGATAGAGCTTCCTGGATGTCGAGATCCTGTGCTCGGAATGAGTAGAGACGTTCGCCATTCTCGCCGACCTGGGATGGCGGGGCGTTTGCCTTTGCGATCGCTGTGGGCGGCGGGATCTCGGGTGTTTCCGCAGCCGGAATGACTGGATCCGGTAGTGCTGAGGCTGGCTCCAGTGCGGCACCTGCCAGTTCGATCAGCGGCGAAAAGTCTTCGCGCTCATTCGCTGGCGCGGAGCTTGGCTCGTCCGGCTTGTCTCCCAGCGGCGCGGAGGCTCCGGCAGGAACTGCGACAGCATCGCCCGAGTGGGTCGCAACGTCTGAAGCGATCGGCTCGACAGCAGCAGGATCGGGCTTGGATCCGGGCACGATGACATCCTTTAGAAAGGCTCGTTCTTTGGAGAGCGACGAGGTGGTTGAAGACGGCGAAGATTCGGGACCTGATGCGAAAGTTACAGCCGCGACCGCGAGAACGGCCATTACGGAGAGAGCGCGCGCCAGCCGGAACCAGCTAAAGTTCGCTTTGTTCATTCGTTCGGAAGAGGCAGTGGAAGGCACATTTGCATGTGATTCGCAGTCGGGGTTGACCTCAGCTAACTGTGGAGATGTGATCGATTCCCCGCAGTGGCAGCATGGCCCCTCCACACCCGCAATCGATTCAGGAACCGTTAGGCCCTCAGTGCAACACGGGCATTCGAAGTATTGCCGGGCCTCGTCTGTGCACGGTGGATCGATCGGAGGCTGCGCTTCGTCAGCAACGAGTTCGTCACGAACGAGAGTGCCCGGGGCGGTTACCTCCTGGCAACAAGATGGACACAGATCCGTGACACCCGCATACTCGAACCCGACCTCTAGAAGCTTGAGGCAATGATCGCAGTAAAACCTGATGCTATCGCAGCATTCTGCTCCATTCGGTGAGGGGTCTGTCAAAAGTATTGGTTCGTCCATCTTGGTTGAGAAAGGCTCGGTCTAGGGCTCGGTGATATGATAAGCAACTCGCTGCACTGCGCGCTCGAGCCGTTGGGAAAATCGGATCACCATCTGGTGACCAGATCCGTTCAGGATGATCCGGTCGGGCAGAATTTCAGTGACTTGGAAGTCCAAGATCCGATCGCCCACATCGACGACGCGGCCATTGATCACGGCGAGCTTGCGTCCCTTGTCGAGCCAGATAGCGCTCAGTTTCAGGTCTGGAACTTCGGATCCGAGTGCCGCGGGGTCTTCGGCTGCGATCAAGCCTTTCGCTTCCTCTGCCGGCTGCGAACGGAATGGGTTGCGCTCGGGCTGAACCGTCCATTCGGCCAGTGCGGCATCAATTCTCTTCTGTGATGACTCCGATTTTCCCTTCTTACTCTTCTCGGCCTCGGACGCTTCTTGGGCAGCAATCGCTGCCGAATAGGCACTCGGAGGTTTTTTGAGGATGGTTCGAACGACATACCCAAGTGCTAGGATCGCGAGGATCCCCACTATGAATGGATTTTGTAGTGCTTGCTTCATTACCAGTTCACCAAAAATAGAACATCAACGGTGGCGGATTGAATTTGAGGATTATTAATTTTAGAAAAATTCTAATAGTAATTAAACTTTATCATATTTTTACTATTTGGTAAAGCACTAATAGTCACAGTTAGGTGTGTAACGCGTTGTGTTTATGGAGGTTCTCGGAACAAGTCTGCCGAATATTGGAAATCTAAGATCGATTTGTATTTAGCATTCGGATCTGCCAAACCGGTGGTCGTCGCGTAGCGACTGATTGAAAATAGCCAGGGGATTACTCGTCGTCTTCTTTAAGAAACCAGAGATCTAACCCGATCTCAGCGTTGGTAAGGTGATTGCCGTCGCCGCTGATGATCAGACTGACAAGATCGATCCGTTTGGCCTGCTCGCCTGTCAGACTTTTCAGGAGATCCATCACATCCGTTAGACCTGGGCCGCCGGAACTTTTGAGATCGAGGTGCCAGGTGGTCGGCGCGAGCAGAAGGGCGGTCGGGTGGCGGGGATGTGGCTTGCTTTCCCCCAGCGTTGCGTTGATTGCCATCGCGGCCACGCTTCCGGGCTGGTGGATTTCTTCAGACCAGGCGCCAGACTCGGGGCTGCCGGTTAGAAGGTGTTCATTGGTCTGCTGGAGGCGCGACTCCACGTTGGCCGCCTCCTCGTCCGACCACGATCTTTCCAGTTTTTTGACCTCGTCTTCGAGCAGCGTGATCCTGCGGATCTCATCCTGACGCTGTCCGACAATCGGATGCCGTTTCGACCAACAATACCATTGCAAGCCCGTTGCGATGACGATGAGCACCACCATCATCAATCGGCCTTTGGGGTGGACGACGAGGCACCTGGGCAATCTCTCTAGCAGGAGTTTCATCGGATGGTGTTGCCCCTCATGACGCCTTGAATAAAGAATTGGTTCGCCTTGGCTGCGGGTGTTCCGCTCGTCGAAATCCAAGACGCTACCGAGCGCGGCGCGAAGTATTTGGTCGAGTCTTCGATCTCGAGGTAGAACGGGCCGGCCTGCAATTGCTCTGAGAAGTTTTCAAATGCCGTCTTCACCTGAGCGGGTGGTGTTTTTGCGGTCACCAGCGCCACACCTTCCAGCCGCATTTCCCATAATCCTTCGGGGGGGGCTAGGACCTTCGAACGACTCTCGGTCAGCGAATCTACCCGGTGGATTTCGATGCGCGTCAGCACGAGTTCGCGTGGCAGCGAAGCGCCAAGGTAGTTCAGCAGCCATCCGGGCACCGGGGGGAGGCGCTCTTCGACGACCAGACGGCTGATCTCCTGATTCTCCTTGAGGTCTAGGAAGCGCCGCTCGATGTCCACTTTCTGTGCCGCCAGCTGCTGCTCTTTCGACTTAATCGCTCCCAGCGCCCCGCTCGCCTGTTTGATCTGGACCTCAATGAGTCCCACGATCGCGAGCGAGAGCAGAACGAGGAGGCCAATGCTCCCGCAGCTGATGCGGACAAACAACTTTCTTCGCGGCGCGTCCCTCTGCTCGCGACTGATCAGGTTCGCCGGGGTATCTGCCGGGACTCTTGCCATCAGGCGTCCCCAAAAATTGTTGTTGTGCTCGACTGGGCTGACCTTGACGGGGAGCTCCGCCGCAAGGCCGGGGCCGCCCTGCTCGTCTTCGCCGCCCTGCATCCGTTGCATGTGCTCAGCAGCACCCTCTCCGGTAAGCCAGATGCTGTCGATGTCGCGGCCATACTGCTGGCGCAGGAAGATGGTGCTCTTGTTAAGTTCCGAATTCAGCCGCTGCGGAGAATCGCTCCAGTTGCATCTCAGCGTCCGCGCCAGAAAGAACTCGCCTCCCTTGCGGCCGATCAACACCGAGGTCTTGTTGCCGGTGCGGGCGGCGATCATGGCGACGCCGTCATCGTCGATCGGAAGGTCCGCGAGATGTTCGCGGAGAAGGACGGTTGGCGCGATGAGGAGAAGTAGGTGGAGTTTCGCCTCGCGACACTCGGCAATCAGTTTCTCCTGCAGCGGCCTGGGGAACAGCGAAAGCACAAGACCCTTCGATGACTTGATGGGTTCGGTATCCATCCAGGCCATGACCACCTCGTCATCGACCACTTTCAACTGGTCTACCTGGCGCTCGATGAATAGTTCCAGATCGCGCCCCTTCGCCGGTGGGGTCGCTAGCAGTTGGTGAGTCAGCCGACCGTGTTCCAATACGATCCCGAGTTTCTTCCCCTGATAACCCGTCTCCGCAACTGCCTTGCGCAAGATCGGGGCGAGCTTGAAGGATTCCGCAACCAGATCTTCCGGTTCGCCAGGACACTCCCAGGTCGCCACGCTCTCTCCTTCCCGCACGACGGCAAACCTCATCTGCTCATCTACCCAACTCAGCAGGAGGATCTCTTTTTGTGAAAACTGAGTCGGAGGTGATTTCATTCTTATCCGGTGATGATCTGCATGTTTTGATCTAAAAGGCGCTCGGATTCTAGAGCTTTCCAGAAACTAAGCATTCATAAATTTTACAATCAATATAAATAGAGTAAAATGATTACTTCAGTAATTTTAATAATAATGAAAAAAATGGAATTTACAGGAAAGTCTTCGGCGCACGTTCTCGTTTTAGATGATGAGCCGCTGCTACGCTCATTGGTGTCAAAAACACTTGAGAGCATGGGTCATAGAGTTGCGCAGGCCGAAAATCTCGCCGCTGCGCGGGAAATCATCGAACAGGTTCCAATCGAGTTGGTACTAAGTGACATTAGTCTCATCGGTGAGTCAGGATTGGATCTGCTTCACGAACTGGATCCTCGTTCCTCTGACATTGCCGTGGTGATGATGACCGGGAATAGCGATGCACAGACGGCGATCGACTGTCTTCGTAGCGGAGCGTTCGACTATCTTCTCAAGCCGATGACTAGCCAAGATATCATCGAAGTCGTCGACCGCGTCCTCGAGCGCCAGCTTAAGATGAAAGCGGAGCGCGACCGGATTGAAGAGCAGCTCCGAGTGCTCGGGAGATTCTCTTCTGAGAACCCGAATCCCGTCATGCGAGTCGATATGGATGGCACCTTGCTCTATGCGAATGGTGCCAGCTCCGGGATCCTCGATGAACTGGATCTTGGCCTCGGGGCGAAACTTCCAAAGCACCTGCGTGACCTGACGACCCGCGCACGCTCCGAGGCACGTGCCGCCGATTTCGAACTGGAGAACTCTGGACGCTTCTACTCGATGACGGTGACGCCGATTCGCGATGCCGAATACGTCTACCTGTATGGGCATGATATTTCCGATCTGAAGAGGGCGGAATACGATCTGACTTGCCTCAAAGACAAGGCTCAGAAAATGGCGCTCTACGATGGCCTGACCGGACTTCCCAACCGGACGTTCCTCGAGGATCGCTTCAGCCGTGAACTAGCCGCATGCGAGCGTAACGGCACCAAATTGGCGGTGGTGTTCCTCGATCTGGATCGATTCAAGCAGATCAACGACACGCAGGGCCACAAAGCGGGAGATCAGCTCCTCGCCTCGATCGCCAGACACCTGCACGACAACGTGCGTGAGACAGACACCGTCGCCCGCTGGGGTGGTGATGAGTTTGTGATGCTCCTGCCCGGGATCGAAGATCTGGATCATGCCCGCATCCTGTGCGAGCGCATCAAGGCCAAAGTGCAGGAGGAGATCGCTGAGAAGGACGGCTTCTTCGTCACCATGAGCATGGGGGCTGCGATCTGCCCGGATGATGCGACCGATCCAGAACAGCTTTTGCAGACGGCGGATGCGGCGCTGCTACTGGTGAAGACCAGGGCGCGCAACGAGGTGATTTTCTTCGGTGAATGCCCGGGTCTCAAATCGTTCGAGCAGAAAAATACCGTCCGCACACTGCTGTGCGACGCAGTTTCTGAGGACCGGATTCAGATCCACTACCAGCCGGTAGTTGACGCCAGCACCGGGGCGGTCGTCGGTGCCGAAGCGCTGGCGCGCTGGAACGAGGAGGGGCATGGTTGGATCCCGCCGTCGGTGTTCATCCCTCTGGCTGAGAGCATGGGAATCGTCGAGGAGATGGGTCGCAAGGTGCAAGTCGCTGCGCTGGGTTTCCTCAAAGAATGTCACACCAGGGGCGAATTCATCTCCCTATCGATCAACGTCTCGTTCCGGCAGCTCCTGCGTTCGGACTTCGTGGTAGAGCTGCTGGACAACACACAACAACTGGGGCTACTGCCGAGCCAGATTACCTTGGAATTGACCGAGAGCCAGACGCTGCTCGGCGTCCACTCCGAATCCGACCGCTTGGAAGAACTAGCGGCAGCAGGTTTCAGCCTCTCCATCGACGACTTCGGACAAGGCCATTCATCGCTCGCCAGCCTCCACGAAATGTGCGTCGAGGAGCTGAAGATCGACATGCAGTTCGTTCGCAACCTGCACACGGAAAAGGGGCGCCATATCGTCAAGGCCATCGAGCAGCTCGCGCGGATCCTCGGACTGGAGACGGTCGCGGAGGGCGTGGAAACGCCGGAACAGGAACGCATCCTCCGAGAGTTCGGTATCTCTCGCCTGCAGGGATTCCTCTACTCGAAAGCACTCCCCGCGGATGAATTTTTCGAGTTCCTCGCAGCGCACCGCGCTGAGCAGAGCGCGCCGGTTGCACGTTCTTACGTGGGTGCACCCGAGGCGAGCACCGGACGCTCGCGCGTCTCTCCCAGCGAGGGCCTTGAGAATTTGGACAGCTGATTGGAAGATCGTTCGAAGCGGCAACCTGAAGGCATCCGAGCGCGCCGTGCGCGTAGCAGATCCTCAGAGATTTTGAGCCCAATTCTCGGCGTATGGCGGGAACGTAGATGCGGCTTTAGCCGCATTCTGAGGCACGAGAGTGGTGAGGAAACCCACCGCGGCATCGCCCTCGGGTTGCGTTACAAAATGATTGTTTAGCTCCAAGGGAGTGGCGCCAAACCATGTCACCCCAGCGACACCTGGAGTCGTGATTCATTCGCACCCTCCTAAAATATAAAATTATGATAATAATCATAATTAAAGGATTTTTTAATAATCGATTATTGTCACATCTAATCAATTTGAATATTTACTGTAATTACCATAATCTTGACCACCGATAAATCCTGAAAGATCTAACCTACAAATCAAATAACAAACAAAGCATGAAAACTACAACTCCAACTAACAAAAAAACAAATCGGCAGGGCTTCACCTTGGTCGAAATGATTGGCGTTCTCGCGGTCGTCGCCATCCTGACTGCGATGCTCATCCCGAAAGTGTTTGAGACCATCAACAGCGCTCGAGTGAGTGCTGCGGCATCCTCGGTCAATACCATTAAGACTGCTGTCGCAAATCACTACAGCAAGTTTGGCGGATTCGGGGATTCGACCGGATCTCTTTTCATCCCAGCTCCGGAACTAGAGACGGGAGCCACGGTGACAGAGCTGGATGCGCAGAATTTCGACACCAACGTTCTTCTCCCGGACGGGATGCTCGAAAAGCGCTTCTCGGTGAAGCTTGGTGATCAGAAGGACACTAACCTCGTCCGCGTCCGCCAGATTGTCGGCGCTGACACGTCAGATCTTATCACTGCCACCAGTGCCAACTATGACATGGACGGCGTCGTTACCGATGTCGACACCAACGACGGCGCGCTCGTCTGCGAATGTGTCATCACGGGTGTGAGTGCGGCCGATGCGCGTGCTCTCAAGCAAGAGATTGATGGTTCCGACATCACCGCGATCAGCAACCTGCCCGCAGTCGGACTAGCCGCCACCAAAGGACGGGTGAAATACGGTTCCATCGGGCCAGGTGCCACCGGCACCTTACTCGTCTACATCAATCACCGCTAAATCATTTCAATTGATAGGAGATTCATCCTTCGACTTACCGAAAAAAGCAAACCAACTAGCAAAAAACAAAAACCAAAAATGAAAACCACACCTAGACCAAGTAACAAAGCCCACGGCTTTACTCTCGTCGAGATGATCGGCGTCCTCGCGGTCGTCGCGATACTCACGGCGATGCTCATCCCGAAAGTCTTCGAGACGATCAACAGCGCCCGGATCAGTTCGGCTGCCTCTGCGGTCAACACCGTGAAGACTTCGGTGGCCGCCCACTACAGCAAATTCGGGGGGCTTGCGGATGCGACAGGCGCCCTGCTGACACCTGTCGATGTGGCGCTTAACCTAGACGCTTCCAACTTCGACACCCTCGTCCTCCTGCCGGACGGGTTGCTCGAGAAGCGTTTCTCCGTCAAGATCGGCGATCAGAGGGACACCAACCTAGTGCGGGTGCGCCAGATCGAAGGCGCGCTCACCGCGACTGACATCACTGCGATTAGCGCCAATTACGACATGGACGGTGTCGATACCGATGTCGACACGAACGACGGATCGCTGATCTGCGAATGCGTGATCACTGGCGTCAGCGCAGCCGACGCCCGCGCCCTCAAGCAAGAGGTTGACGGGTCAGACATCACGGCGATTGCCAACCTCCCAGCAGTTGGCGTCAACGCCACCAAAGGCCGCGTCAAATACGATGCGATCGCTCCTGGTGCTACCGGCACCGTCTTCGTCTACATCAATCATATGTAGGAACGGATCAGAAGTAACCAAACTACCAAATATTCATTCAAGAACAAAAAAATAACATGAAATATAATTCAAAATCGAACTCTAATGTAAAAGGTTTCACCTTAGTTGAGATGATCGGCGTCCTTGCAGTCATCGCTATCCTAACAGCGATGCTCATTCCCAAGGTCTTTGAGACGATCAACTCCTCGCGTATCAGCTCCGCATCGTCAGCGGTGAATACGATCAAGACGTCCGTGGCCAGTCACTACAGCAAGCACGGCGCATTCGCTGACTCTACCGGGACTGTCCTTACTCCGGACACGATCGTTGCGAGCACGGACGCGGCAAACTTCGACACCACCGTGTTGCTCCCAGACGGGATGTTGGAGAAGCGATTCTCCGTGAAGATCGGTGATCAGAAGGAAACCAACCTCGTCCGCGTGCGTCTCATTGAAGCGGCTGAGGACTCCGGTGCCCTCACTCCCATTAGTCCCAGCTACGACATGGATGGGGTGGCCGGGGATGTCGATACCAATGACGGTGCCCTGGTCTGCGAGTGTGTCATCACCGGCGTCAGCGCTGCCGACGCCCGCGGTATCAAACAGGAGATCGACGGTTCCGACATCACCGCGCTCAGCAACCTGCCAGCCGTTGGCGGGGCAGCTACCAAGGGCCGGGTCAAGTATGAGGCGATCGCCGCTGGTGCCACCGGCACCGTGCTGGTCTACGTCGCGCACCGTTAGGCGCGACTGTATCGGAGAGAAACAATCGTTCCACGAATACTAGATCTGCTGTGCGCTAGTTTCCAAGCTCAGTTGGAGATCGAAACAAAAGAGAAACCGCCGAGCGGATGGCCTTGCCATCCGCTCGGCATTTTTAATGATTAATGAATGTAGAAACGACAAGCTCTAAACCTCTGGGCGAACGGCTTATGGAGGCAGGCCTGCTGACGCAGATCCAGCTCAAACTCGCCCTGCGGCACCAGAGCCGCGAGGGTGGCCGGCTCGGGGAGATCCTCTCCGAACTGGCGATCGTCCGGCCGAACGTGATCAGTTCGTTCCTCGCCGAGGAGACGTCGACGGAATTTGTCGATGTCCGCAAGATTAAGCCAGACCGCGAACTCAGGGAGCTCATCCCAGAGTCCCTCGCAAGGCGCTACATCGCGTTGCCGATCTCGCGGGAAGAAGATGTCCTGACAGTGGCGCTCGGCGATCCGTATGACGTCGTGGCGACAGACATGCTGGAACAGATCACGGGCCTTGAGGTCAAGGTGGTCACCTCTTCGGAAGCGGACATCGCCCTCTGCCTGGACCGGCTCTACGCCGATGGTGACATGGTCGACGAGTCGATCGACATCGTGATGGAGGAGAGCGCCGAGAAAGCGCGCCAGGCAGCGGAGGCAGGCAAGGAACAGTCCATGGGCGGAGATGAGGGGGTCGTCGATCTGCTGACCCAGATTCTGACACGCGCAATCGAGGAGGGCGCGAGCGATCTCCATTTCAACCCCGAGGCGAACACGCTGGCGCTGCGGGTGCGGGTCGATGGCGTGCTGCAGCAAGACGTGATGCTTCCCAAGAAGTTGCAGGCGCCGGTGATCGCACGTCTCAAGATCATGGCCGAACTCAACGTCGCCGAAACGCGCATCCCCCAAGATGGGCGCGCCGGCATCATCATCGGCCAGCGGGAGATCAGCCTGCGTGTCTCGACCCTGCCGACCGTCCATGGGGAAAACATCGTCCTGCGCGTGCTCGACCCTTCCGCCCTCGACCTGACCCTGGCGGACATGGGCTTCCGGGCACCGCTGTTAAAGGCAGTCAACGAGACGATCGCGAGACCCAACGGTGTCGTCATGGTGACTGGTCCGACCGGCAGCGGAAAATCGACCACGCTCTACGCGATCCTCGGCGCCATCAACACCCCCGAGGTTAGTATTTTCACCCTGGAGGATCCGGTCGAATACCGGCTCAACCTGATTCGCCAGACCCAGATCAACGACAAGGTCGGTATGACCTTCAACACCGGCCTGCGCGCTCTGCTGCGCCAGGATCCCGAGATCATCCTGGTGGGCGAGACCCGCGACCAGGAGACCGCAGAGCTGATGATCCGCGCAGCCCTGACTGGCCACCTGGTATTCACCACGCTGCACACCAACGACGCTGCCGGCTGTATCCCGCGCCTGATCGACATGGGTGTCGAACCCTATCTCCTCCCCTCCTGCCTGCAGGGGGCACTTGCCCAACGCTTGGGCCGGGTGATTTGCAAGCACTGCAAGGTCGAAGAAAAAGACCCCGAACAAGTGTTCGCGGCCCTCAAGCTCACACCGCCCGAAGGCCAGAAACTGCAACTCTGGACCGGCGAGGGCTGCGAAAAATGTCGCCAAACGGGCTACAAAGGCCGCATCGGCATCCACGAGTTCATGCAGTTCGACGAGCGATTTTACGAACCGATCTGCAATCAGGCCGAAGCTTCCGTCTATGTCGAACTCGCCCGTGAGACCGGGTTCCTGACGATGTACGAAGATGGTGTGATCAAGGCGCTCGAAGGGCGCACTGACTTGAAAGAGGTACTGCGCTGTTGCCAGGGACACTAGCATTTAGCTCTTCTCAGATATGGCAATCTACAACTACATCGCACTCAATGCCGCCAACGGCGAAAACGTCACCGGTGCCATGGAGGTCCCCGACGAGGCCGCCCTGGAGGTCAAGTTGACCGAGATGGGGTTCTCGCTGACCAAGGCTTTCAAGAAAAAGGAGAAAAAGAAGACGATCGCCAAGATCTCGCGGCGCGACATGATCGAATACTACAACCTGATGATCTATCAGGTGAGCGCCGGCGTGAGCGTCATCGAAGCGATCGGGACCGCCGCTAGCGAATGCAAGCACCACAAACTCAAAAACTCGCTGCAGGCCGTCGAGCGCAAGGTCAAGTCAGGCATGATGTTCTTCGAGGCACTGGAAGGTCACCCAGAAGCGTTCCCGCCGAACGTCGTCAACATGGTGCGCGCCGGGGAGATGAGCTGCAACCTTCCTGCGACCTTCAAGGAGCTTCGGGCGTTCGAGGAATGGCAGGAGAAGATGCAGGCGGATATCCGCCAGGCCACCATCTACCCGATCATCATCATCGTGGTGATGTCGGCTTTCATCCTCATGCTGTTCACCCTCGTGATCCCGCAATTTGTCACGCTCTTGGACCAGCTGAAGATGGAGCTCCCGCTGATCACGAAGATCGTTTTCCAGGCGAGCGATTTCGCCAAGGCGACATGGTGGATGTGGGTGGGCGGGTTTTTCGGCAGCAAGTACGGCATCAGGTATTGCCGCAAGCGCTACGAAAAGTTCGCACTGCAATACGATCGTCTGATGTTGATGATCCCTGCCTTCGGCAAGTTGAACCTGATGATTTCCATGTCCCGGTTCACCCACAACCTGTCGAGCCTCATCGGCGCCGGGCTGACAGTGCTCGATGCCTTGACCCATTGCAAAGAGCTGGTCGGCAACAAGGTCGTCGAACTGGCCATCCGCGACGTGAAGGGTCAGGTCATGGGTGGCGTCGATCTGAGCGAGGCGCTGGCCAAGCACAAAGTGATTCCGGAGATGGTGATCAAGATGGTTGCGCTCGGCGAGGGCACGGGATTCCTCGAAGACGCCCTGGAGAACGCCTCGCTATACTACAACGAGGCGATACCGCGGCAGACAAAGAAGATATTCAGCCTGTTGGAGCCGATGCTGATGATCTTCATCATCGCCCTGATCGGCGCCGTGGCGCTGTCGGTGTTCATGCCGATCATGGAGATGATGACGGGGGTGAGGAAATGATCGGCCGTGGAGAAATCGGCCCGCGGCGGGCGGGCTTCACGATCATGGAGCTGATCGGAGTGATGGCCATCCTCAGCATCCTAGCATCTATGCTAGTGCCTTCCATTATGGCACGGATCACC
The DNA here is from genome assembly GCA_047619485.1 of Verrucomicrobiales bacterium. GTDB lineage: Bacteria > Verrucomicrobiota > Verrucomicrobiia > Verrucomicrobiales > DEV007 > JBLHKE01. The sequence goes on from JBLHKE010000012.1 coordinate 16,235, forward strand.
CGGGCGAACTCGAGCAAAGAGTCCAAAACGCTCGTCGCGATCGGCGGAGCGCTGGAGAGTATCATATTGCACGAAAGATTGATCCCAGATGGGACGAAGTGGGCTGGTCTTGTCGCAGATGAGCTGAGCGTCCCACTGGATGAGGTCACCGAATCGGTCGGTCAGCAGCCGCGGGTCTACCTGGTTGATCCTGAGATTACCATCGGCGGCCAGGTTGCAGCGCTCCCCTACGAACAGCTGGCCGCCGGGTCTGGCGTTGCGCCGCAGAACGTCCGCGTGATGCTCGTCTCGAGCCGCTTGCTGCCGCTGCCCGCCTTTCTGCGCAGCAGCGGCATCGCCGAAAACTCTGCCGATTTTAAAAACCTCTGGAACGCCCCACGTGGAACGGTGCCGTCGGGGTGGCCATCCGATTGGGCTGCCCGAGGAGAAGATCTACACGTCGAGAGGCTCAATCTCGATCGGCTGTTCCACCATGTGGTAATCAACGACATCACGGATGGTAGTTTAGCGCAGCTCTCCATCGACGGTGCCGCGGCAATCACGGTTCCGCCGGGAGGGGCGGACGGATACTATCTCAACGGGACGGAGCTCTCCCTGTTGAAAAATGGTGTCATCGCATCGCGTGAGGTCATCGACCAGGATCTCAGCTACACCTACGAGCGCGGAATTTGGCGTGGCCAGCTCTGGGAAGGCAAGGCGAAGGATGCGACCGCGATGGCGGCGGCACTCGACAAATTCCGTCTATCTAGAATTACGCAGCAGGCGGCCAGCATCTCTAGTCAGCAGCTGGTGATCGATGCCTTCCACAATTACGCACTGCTGCACGCATCTTGGGCGCGAGCGGGGTTTCCCACTTACGACGCATCCAATCAGATCGTCCCGCTGTACCAGGCGCTGCTCGAGGCGCAGGGCCAGCTGGAACTGCTGTCAGGTAACCTGATCTTGAAGGAATAAAGAAGCATGGAATCGCTACAGCAATCTCATCAGCGGAGGCAGGAAACGGCCGGGTTCAGTTTGATCGAACTGATCGGCGTGATGGCGGTGATGGCGATTCTCGCCTCCGTCATTCTGCCGTCCTTGATCAAGCGCATCCAGATCGAGGCGGCGAAGAACGAGAGTGCCTTTCTCGACCAGATTGGTGGTGCCCTGATCGACCACCTGCGCAGCTCCAAAGAGATCCCCGATCAGCACGGATGGGCTCAGGTGGTCGCTGCGGAACTTGGCGTCCAGCCGGACGAAATCCTCGAGTCTCCCCAGCAGAGTCGCCGCCTCTATCTGATCGATCCCGCACTGCGCCTGGGTGCCGCGGGCGGGACGCTGAGTTTTGCTCAAACGACTGCCGGGTCTCCCGAGCCCATCAGTCCGCGGGTGATGATCCTCTCCAGCATGGACGGCACGAAACCGATCCCATTGGGCGACGGCGTGATCGGCGCGGAGGAATTCGAAACGCTTTGGAATCTGCCGAGCGGTGGCGTGCCTCCAGGCTGGAGTGACCGCTGGCAGAAATCCGCCGGAGATCTCAAGGTGAGGCGGATCAATTTCGCTCCGGAGTTCCACAAGGTGATGTTGAGCAACTACGATTCTATCGATCCGGGCACCTATTCGATCGATGGCGGTTCGGTGCAGGTGATCCCCTATGCAGGCATCAACGCCTATTTCGTGGACGGGACGGTGCTCGGTCTCCACGATGGCGCAGGCATTCTTGAGACGCGGCAAATCCCCCACCGATCCGTCGCCTTCACTTTCGAACGCGGGACGTGGCGCGGACAGGTGCATCTGGGATTGAAGCTCGCCGGCGATGACGTTTACAACGCGACCACGCTGTTCGCGAACTCGGGCCAGAGCAGTCTCGCACTGGCTGGTGCGACCCCCAGCGTGGTGATCGATCGATTCACCGATTACATGAACCGTTATGTGGAGTGGGACGCGGCCAACTTTCCGACGAATGAATCGCAGAGTTACAACGCGGTTCTTGCGGCGCAGGCTGCCTTGGGGAACACCACAAGCTCTCTTATCTACTCTCATTGATCCGAGCACGCCGACTGATTTGAGCATTCCGCCAGAGACAGAGCCAGACTCTCCGGCATCCACCGTCTCCATCGTACTGCATAAGATCGAGGAAAAGAAGATCACTTGGAAGCTGACGAACACCAGTGGTGTGGATGCGACCATCGATGCCCGCGTTGAACATTTTTCGAGGTATTCATTGACGGGAACACATCGCGATACATAGGCATGCCAGCCGAGCCGTCGAAGGCGTTGGTGTATCCCTAGTGGAAGATAGCGCCCTTGATCGAAAGACCGACCATGGGGCCAATCATGCTTGCAAAGCAGTTGCCGGGGACAGGCTGTAGATCGGTCGGCTCCACCGGGGCAGCGGGAATCGGCTTCTCTTCCTCTACCATTTTGGCCTCCAGTCTGGTTTGTTACGTGTGCTGAACCCGCCGGATTCGACGAATAGATAATCTCCATCTCCCATGGTCTTCACCTGTATCTGCAGCGCCTGGTATTTGTTCAGGTCCATCAGATGGTCACCAGACCAGACCCAGGTCGGATCGTCGGTAGCGCCTCCGTCTCTGACGCTGAGGTTGGAGAATAGCGGATTACGTGCCCTGGTGGGTTTCTTCTGCCCCGGATCGAGCTCGGAGATGAGCTTCCAGTCTCCGGGCATGCTCGGATTGGCGGCGAACTTGCCGTCCCAACGGAATTTGTGATCGTCCGGAAGCGGCTGCGAGAATAGTGGTTCGGATCAGTTGCATTGGTCAGAAAATTTACGGTTTCATCGGTAGCAATTGCAGTGCGTCGACGATCACAAACCCCTCGGTGCCCTCGTTGCTGACGGCAATGACCGTTTCGACTTCGCTGTCGAGATCGATCTTGCCGATGCGCCCGAATAGCTGGCCGGCCGGGAGCGCTTTGGTTTGATCGATGCTGAACTCGGTTTCTTCATCACCACTGCTGACCTTCACCGGAATGTTGTTAGCACGGGTTTCATGCGCAGAGTAGGCTAGCAACAGCTCGTATCGGCCGGACTTTGGCACCCGCAGCCGGAAGGTCGCGACGGATTTTTCATCGCTCCCTATCTTGCGCCCTTTTTCGCCGCTGAAGAGATAACCTTTGCCAACATGCGGTTTGAAATTCTTGGATCTCGACCAGTCACCTGTCAGCTTCGCTGAGCCATCATCGATGACGATTCCCGGCAGGGTCTCGGCAGCGATCGAACCCGCCACTGATGGGGGGACGGATTTGGCGGGCAACTCGAGCACCTGTCCTTGGCTGAGCAATTGCGTTCGGAGCCGCTGGTAAGGCAATTCCTGCACGGCCATATCGTCTCTGCCTGCTATGGCCGCGGCGATCCCCGCGCTCTGGCCGATGATCATCCATGTCCCCTCGATACGCAGCGATGAGATGCCTACATGGGTGCACGACAGCGCGACCGGCACGAGCAAGTTGTCACATTGCTCACGCTTGGGCAGGATCGATCGATATGGAACCTGGTAGGCGTAGCCTTGTTTTGGATTTTTTCTTCTGACCGGGAAGATGGTGCCTTCGTTGATCACTCCACCGCCTTTGAGGGCGACGCGCTGGCAGTCGTGCGAGTCGATCGGGAATGACGAGATCGCGATCGGATCGTCTTTTCCAGGGCTGTCGAGGATGTCCTTCTGGCTGATGACGTGCATCCCTCGCATGCGACGTGACTCGCGCACGTAGAGGGCAGGGGGGAAGTGCCCTGAACTCGCGAACTCGTCTTTGCAAAACCCGAGCCTGGCATATTGGTCGCGGGTCTTTGCTGGCACGGCTGGATCGGTGGCGAGGAAGTGAATGAACTCGAGCGTGTATTGCTGGTGCGCTTCCCAAATTTTGGTGCGGCCCGCCTCGTCAGCCGAATGCCAGTCGTTGCCTCCACCGATCAGTCCGAGCGAGAACTGTCCGCCGATGGAGTTGTTGCCGTCGAGCTTATCGCCGGGCAGCGGGTAGAGATCAAAGCCGACACGTGCGCCGGCTTTGATTGCTCGTCGGACGATTTCAAAACGCGCCGGATCGTAGTTTTCGGGCTTTGGCATCGCTATCTGGTTTTCTGCCTTCGCAGTGAGGCACAACCGGAAGCTGTAGGTCATCAGATTCTGATCGCCTTCGTCATCGGGGCCGGCCTCTGCGGTGGTGACGAGCGGCAGAAGGCTGCCATCAGCGGCGAAGCCGTTGATCTCCATTCGTTTCTTCGGATACTGCTTGCCCGCTAGGGACTCGCCATATTCCGCTTTCCCCTCGCGGCCGATTGCCCAGTCGACTCCCGCTGCGGCCATCAGGTCACCCTCGTAGGTTCCATCCACGAAGGCTCTGGCGGAGTAGGTGCCATCCTTGGTTTTCAGAGAAGTGATTCGCGCGCCATCTTTCGTCACCGATTTCAGGTAGCGTCCGGTCAGCACGGTGACCTTTGCCTCGTCGAGCATTTGCCTTGTCACTCGCATGGCAACGTGTGGCTCAAAGGTCCAGCGAGACTGATCCTTTAGCGCCGGATTGTAGGGAGCCGTGAGCCCGCGGTCTGTGTAATCCTTCACCACGCGCGAGTGCCACTCGTCGAATAACCCCATGACTGAGTTGCGCACCATCTGGTTCGAATCGCAGTGGCTCAACCCGCCAGTGGAGAGGCCGCCGATATGTTCTGTCGGTTCCAGTAGGATCACCGAGGCGCCCTCGCGCGCCGCGCCGATCGCCGCGCAGAAGCCGCCGGGTGTCGATCCATAGACGATCACGTCAGCGTGCGTCTCCGGGCTGACGGCAGTGGGGGACTCGGCTCTCGCACTCGAAAATGCGAAGGTCACCAAGACGGCGATGGCGGCACGTCTTAGCTTGGATCTGACAATTTCGAAATTCGGATTCATTGTCTTAGATCTCGGTGGGGGGAGGGGGTTGCACGGGGAGCTAGTTTTTTTCAATCTCAGCTGCCTTCTCTTTCATTTTCTCGACGGCTGCCTCGAAGCTTGCCTTGTTCGCCTCGATGAATTGTTCGGCCTCGAGCAATCGGCGGCGGGTGTCTCCCATCTTAAGTTCGTTGATGATCTGACTGCGCTGCTGACGGGAGAGTTTGTCAGTGAGCTCTTCTTTGAACACGCCGAGTGGCACCTCTTCCAGCTTCCAATCATCACTACGCTGAGTTGCGAAAGGGATGTCTTTGTTTCCAGTCGCCTGGAGGTTGGCGAGTGGGTTGCGTCCCCATGCGTAGCGGAAGTGCACCGGTTCTGCGACGAGCGGGCTGCTCAGGACGAGTTTTTTGCGGTTCAGCTTTGGGCGACCTCGGTCGTCTTTTCCTGTGATGGAATAGCTTGCGGTAACCGGTTGGAACCTCCGGTCTTCGCCTGCGATGGCGAAGCCCTCGATCGCTCCGTCTTGTGGATCGCCGACATCGCTGTCGAGTTCGAGCACGAGGGTTCCGTCGACGCGTTCCATGCCGAGGAGGATCGGCGGCTTCCACTGGATCTGTTTTTCAAATCCATACTGGGTGGCTAAGGCCCAGCGCGCGATGCGTTCGCCAGCAGGCGCTTTGAGCTGCGGGTGGTACCAGCGGCGGCGCAGGTCGTAGGTGCTTACAAACCCGATGTTCGCATCCCCGGCCTTGTGGAAATCCAAGAAAGTCTGGTACTGCGCAGCGCGCAGATCGATGCCCGCGTTGAACATCTTTTCGAGGTAATCATCACGGGTCTGAGGATTGCCATCGGTGCAGAGCGAGAGGATGCCGAAGGGCATCGCCGGATCACCGAACGCGTCGCGCCAAGCGGTGATCATTGACGGGAAAACATCGCGATACATCGCCACGCCAGCCGAGCCGTCGAAGGCGTTGTTGTATCCCTGGTGGAAGATCGCGCCCTTGATCGAAAGACCGACCATGGGGCCAATCATGCTTGCAAAGCAGTTGCCGGGGCGGTTCTGGTCCATCGCGGGGCCAGGCTGTAGATCGGTCGGCTCCACCCGGTCAGCGGGAATCGGCTTCTCTTCCTTTACCATCTTCGCGACCCAGTCATGGTGACGTTTGATTCGACTTGCGAGATCCTTTTGCGAATCCCATTCGGCTAGCTTCTGGTCCCACTCGACGAGCTTCGCCTTCAACGGAACGTTTTCCATTTTACGCAGGATTGGTTCCGGCGTCCAGGTCTCCACGGTGGTTCCACCTCGCGAGGTATCAATCACCCCGATAGGCACTCCGGCGGCCTTGTGGACACGGCGGGCGAACACATAGCCGATGGCAGAGAGCTCGCTCACGATCTCGGGGGTGCAAATATCCCAGTCGCCCTTGCGGAAGTGGCGGCCGAACCAGCTGCTCCACTCGTGTAGACGCGGGAATCCCTTCTTCAAATCCGCACCGTTCTGACCGGGAACTGTCAGGATGCGGATCTCTGGGAAGTTGGCCGATACAATTTCGAGCGCCCCATTCTCAACCTTGCTGAGTGGGAACTCCATGTTGCTCTGGCCGCCGAGCACCCAGACATCGCCGACAAGGACGTTGGTGAGAGTGATGGATCTTTCCGCACCTTTGACGGTCAGCTCTGCAGGGTTCGAGCTGGCGGCCTTGGCCGCGAGCGTCACCTTCCAGCTCCGATCGGCGGCAGCGGTGGCCGAGGCGTCGTCCCCATTGAAGGAGACCGTCACCTTCTCCCCGGGAGACGCCCATCCCCAGATGGCGATCGGTTTGTCACGCTGGATAACCATGTTGGTCTGAAAGACGTTGCTCACGCACAGGCCCTCGCCGATGGCGGGCACTTCGATGACGTCCTCCTTAGGCAGCTTTGCGTGGCTTAGTCCTACAAAGGCGAAAAAGACAGTGAGCGCAAAGGCGCTAGATACGGTTTTTCGGTTCATGATGATCGTTTGGTTGAAATTGCCGCGAGCAGGGCAAGCGCCGATAGGGGGAGTCTGGTGTCTATGATTCAGGAGCAGGCTACCCTACAACGGGCTGGGGGCACGGGATCTCACCTGCTTTGTCGTCGGAAAACCAACCCGATTTGGGGTAGGCTCCACGGCGCATTCAAGAAGCGCGTCAGATCAGAAGCTTTGGCAGTTTGTTTCGAAACGCTCACCACTAGTATAGGGTGATAAAAAAGAGGACTTTGAGCTGAAGGGCACCTCCGGAAACCTGCTGTGGAAATGGGGCGCAGAGAAAATTCCCGCTGGCGAGGCGATAAACGCTAAGCTATCTGGTGATAGTGGGCGCTTTAGCAACGAAGACAGCGGGGATTTGATCAAGCTCCAGCCCGCATGAGGTTTTCGGAGGTGCCCTGAAGTATCATTGGGCAAATCGGTTTCGACTTCACCGGCAAGCCTGCACCCATAATCTCGCTGGACGATCCGATGCTCAGTCGATAGGCTCCCCCCGATGCTCACCTTTTCCGCTGGATCTGCTGGCCGCCGTCGTTGCGATGGTGTCTCGCGGCGTAGCTTTCTCAAAGCTGGTGCGCTGGGCTTCGGCGGGCTCACTTTTGCTGACCTGCTGCGTGCGGAGAGCCAGGCGGGCGTAGGTTCGTCGCGCAAGGCGATCATCAACATCCACCTCGACGGCGGTCCGCCGCAGATGGACTTGATCGATCCCAAACCCGAGGCCAGTGCTGAAGTTCGCGGCGAGTTCGCCGCGATCCGCACGCGCATCCCTGGTTTTCATGTCACCGAGCTGATGCCGAAGATGGCGTCGATTGCCCACAAGGCGGTGTTCTTGCGATCTCTGGTCGGTGCGGAGGGCAAGCACGATGCTTTCCAATGCATGTCTGGTTTCAGCGAGAAAGATCTACAATCGCTCGGCGGCCGGCCAGCGATTGGCTGCGTGATCAACCAGTTATTAGGCACGCCGCAGGACGAGGTGCCGGCCTTTGTCGACCTGATGCAGGGGCGGCCGCTGGCGCGTAATTCGGCGCGTCCCGGATTCCTCGGCCCGGGGTGCAACGCGTTCCGCCCGGACATCTCCCACCTGTTCAAACGCGAGCTCGAGGAGGGGATGAAGGCCGAATTGGCCAAGCTCGGGCCGGGTCACTCGACGCCGCTCGATCTTCTCGAGGGCATGCCGGTCGGCCGGCTCGACAACCGTCTCGAACTGCTCGCCGCACTCGACCAGCTGCCGCGTGAACTCGACTCGACCGGCAACATGGGCGCGCTCGATCAGTTTACCCAACAGGCATACAGCACCCTCACCTCGGGGAAAATTTCCGCGGCGATGGACCTCGACAAGGAGGACCCAAAGGTAGTCGATCTCTACACGCCACGGGTCGCCGACAGCCTCGCATCCTACACCAGCGAGGGACCGCAGGCGGCGCGCAAACTGCTGCTCGCGCGGCGACTGGTCGAGGCCGGTGTGCGATGTGTGAGTGTTAGTATTTCAGATTTCGACACCCACCAGAAGAATGCGTCACGCATGCGCCAGCTCGGGCCGATCGTCGACCACGCGCTGCACGCCCTCATCACCGACCTCGACGAGCGTGGCATGCTCGACGACGTGACGGTCGTCGCCTGGGGCGAGTTCGGGCGGTCGCCGAAGGTGAACAAAGACGGCGGGCGCGACCACTGGCCGAAGGTCGCCATGGGCATCATGGCGGGCGGCGGGATGGAGGGTGGCCAGGTCATCGGTGCCACCGATCGCAACGCGGCGGAGGCGATCGAGCGCCCGGTGCACTACCAGGACGTCATCGCCACGCTGTATCACAAGCTTGGTATCGATGCTGGGGCGGTGACCATTAAAGATCCGACTGGCAGGCCACAGTTTCTTGTCGACCGCGGCAAGCCGATCGCGGAACTGGTGTAGTCCGATGTCTGAGGAACCCGCCAATAGCGCCCCCGAGAAGCCGGTCAGTCTGTGGCGCCGGCTGCATCAATCCCACGCCAATCAGCGCCGGATCGAGACGCTGGCCGCGCACCTTGACCGGTTGACGCCGAGAAACGCGCGACTGCTCGATGTTGGGTGCGGAGACGGTAGGGTGGGGGACACGCTGCAGCGACGCCGGCCCGACATCCGCTACGAAGGCACCGAGGTGGTCGTGCGTGAGGGCTCCGCAATTCCGGTGCGTCTTTTCGACGGGCTCCACATCCCCTTCGGCGACGACGCCTTCGACGGCGTCGTGATGATCGACGTGCTCCACCACGCGACGGATCCGGTCGCGCTGCTGCGCGAGGCGATACGCGTTTCGTGCGGGCACCTCATCATCAAGGACCACCGGTTGGATGGTCTCTTTGCCCGCGCGACGCTCAGGTTCATGGATCACGTTGGCAACGAAGGTCACGCCATGGACATGCCCTACGATTACTGGCCCGAGGCAAAGACCCGTGCCGTCTGGGCCGAACTCGGCCTGGAGGTCGAGGAATTCACGTGCGACGTCAATCTCTATGCCCGGCCTGCAAGCCTGGTCTTCGGGCGTTCGCTGCACTACTTCGCACGGCTGGCAGTCCCTCGCTGAGCGCATTCGTTCAGAACCGCCAGCGGGATTTATCGGGCGTCATCCGAGCGGCGTGCGTCGGGGTGAACATGATGCGTTGCGGGTCACCTTCTATCCGGGCGGTAATCTCTCCACACGGAAATAGACGCGCCCTGCTCCCACAAGCCCCGCCGGAACCAGGTCGAAGGTCTTCACTGTCTGTTCCCCCGCATCGGGCACGATCGAATCGTCTAGGTCTGCGCCCCAGTCCTTTAGGTCTTTCGAATACTTCACGGCGTATCTCGCGGTCTCGTTCGAATTCCACGTCAACGTCACCGAGTTGTCGCCAGGAGAATAGTCGATCGCAGTGATGGCGAAGCCACCCGCCGCCTCTCCTAACGCGGCGCCATCGAGCCTGACTTCCTCCAGGCGGGTCCAGCCCCAACTGCCGTCGTCGTTGTCGTAAAAGTCCAACTGGTAGTTGTCGGTTGTGCTGACGCCGGCACCGGTCAAATCATCGAGGGTGAGCGAGGTGGTTTCGGTAGCACCGCCCTGCGCGCCATGAAAGTAAACCGCATCGTAGTTCCCGGTGCTCAGGTTGAGCAAGCCGACCCCTTTCTGACCTGCGTCTGTGCTGATTCCCATGCCTACTGCCGGTGGGTTAAAAGGATCCGGGGTGCCGTCCTGGTTGCCATTACCAGCATGAAAATCGATCTCGAGCACCGAACCGATTGGATCGACGCCACCAAAATTGATAACCGGCGAGCGGTAGATGAGATTTACGTGGGCTCCATCGTGAGACCTGCGAGTGTTCCCGCTAGCGTTGATGCCACCGAAATAGGCGTCAATACCGTCGCCATCTGCTTGAGCGGCTTCGACCCCGTTGTCAGCAATCCAAGACACTCCGTTGATAGTGGTCCAACCGTGTTCATTTCCAGGAGAGAAGTCCCAAACAAGATCGGCGCCAGAGGGCGGATCAGGATCGGGTTTCACGACGGCATTGAGATTCACGCTCTCCAGTCGAGTCCAGCCCGAAGCACCGTCGTCGTGCTCGAAAAAATCCAAGCGGTAGTCGGCTGCGGCGTCGATGCCAGCGGTGGTCAGTTCAGCTAGTGTGAACCTGATGCTCTCGGGGTTGGCGCCTCCGTCCTCGGAGTCATAGATCACACCGTCATAGTTCCCGGTGGTCAGGTTGAAGAAGGCGAGACCTTTCTGACCGCTGGCATTTGAGATACCCCCGTTGTTGGCCAGAACTACATCTGGGGTCGCGGGGGCGGGGGAGCCATTCTGGTTTCCCTGACCACCAATGAAATCAACCTCGATCGCTAGATCGCCCGGGGGCGTAGCGCTGAAGTTGACAATCGGTGATTGGAAAATCAAGGTCGTGTGAGTGGCGTCTTCGGCGAAGTCGGTGCCGTTTGTTGAGGCATGAACGCCGTCGGCAGCAAAGGAGGCGAACCCATTCACGGCCTCCCAGCCGTGATCGCCTCCTGGCGTGTCACTGAAGTCCCAAAAAACAGTGAACTCTGGCGGATCAGGTGTTACGACGGCATTGAGGTTCACGCTCTCCAGTCGGGTCCAGCCCGAAGTGCCATCGTCGTGCTCGAAAAAGTCCAAGCGATAGTCTGCTGCGGCGTCGACGCCAGCGGTGATCAGTTCAGCTAGGGTGAATGAGATGGTCTCGGGGTTGTCTCCTCCGTTCTCGGAGTCATAGATCACATGGTCATAGTTCCCGGTGATCAGGTTGAGGAAGGCGAGACCTTTCTGTCCGCTGGCATTTGAGCTGCCGCCGTTGTGGGCAAGAACTGCCGCTGGGTTCGCAGGGGCGGGGGAAGCGCTCTGGTTTCCCTGGCCACCGATGAAATCAACCTCGATGGCTACATCGTCCGGAGCCGTAGCGCTGAAATTGATCATTGGTGAACGGAAAAGCAAAGTCGTGTGAGAGGCGTCTTCGGCGAAGTCGGCACCGTTTGTTGAGGCATGGACTCCGTCGGCAGCAAAGGAAGCAAATCCATTCACGGCCTCCCATCCCTGATCGCCCCCTGCCTCGTCACTGAAGTCCCAAAATGCATTGAAGTTGGCGCCACCAGTGATCGCTGCGGCATCAAGCCTGACCTCTTCCAAGCGGGTCCAGCCCCAACTACCGTCGTCGTCCTCGTAAAAATCTAAGCGGTAGTTATCGGTTGTGCTGACGCCGGCGGCGGTCAGATCAGCTAGGGTGAGCGAGGTGGTTTCGGTAGCGCCGCCCTGCGCGGAATGAAAGTAAACCGCATCGTAGTTCCCGGTACTCAGGTTGAGCAAGGCAACACCTTTCTGACCGGCGTTTGTGGTGAGCCCTGCTACAATTGCCGCTCGGGTTGCAGGATCCGGGGTTCCGTCCTGGTTGCCATTACCAGCATGGAAATCGATCTCGAGCACCGGGTCGATCGCATTGACGGCGGC
>JBLHKE010000013.1:0-27439 GCA_047619485.1 Verrucomicrobiales bacterium
ACATTGGAGGTCAGTGCCAACTTGCACGGCGTATTACCGCCAGGAGGCGAGGTGCGGTTGAACTGGATCAAGGATGCCGATGACAGTATCTTCCCCATGTTGGTCGCGAATATCCCGAGGGCTAGCGAGGATGGGAGAATCCCGCAGCTGATGGCATTCTTTCAAAACCCGATCATCAGGAAGAAATACTTCCGCGAGATCGAAAGCCTACTCACCAACGAGTTTTCAAAATTGAATCTCGACAGCATGATCGACAACCTGCTTCGCGACTGGGTAAGCCCCGAGGACATCACCGACGTGATCACCTACGCCGACGAACGACGTCAATTCATGTTGGAGAGTGTCAATCCTCCTCTTGAATGATTCAGACAGGGGCTCATTCAAAACGGACTCGAGGTCGTGCCTAGGACAATCGTGAATGTGGAAGGACGTTTCCCCTACGGGTGGCCATTTCATCATCCGCAACAACGTCTTCGGGACGAACGCCGGACACAACGATGTGGTCGACGTCGACAGCGGACGCTGGCCCGGCCCGATCCTGCAAGTGCCGGACAACGTTTTCCTCGGCGCTGGGGACGAGGCGCTCGATCTCGGTGGCGATGTCTATGTCGCGGGTAACGTCTTTATGAACATCTTCAAGGACGACGAGACCTCGGACCGCGGTTACGCCAACGCGATCTCCGCTGGCGATGCCGGACCCGGAACGACCATCGTCGTCGCGCGCAACATTTTCTGGGACGTCGATCACGCCATCAATCTGGAGATCGGTACCTCGACTATTTTTGAGAACAATACCGTGGTGAAAATCCATGATGATTTCCTCGATCGCTTTGGCAACCCCAACATCGCATCCGCGATCAACTTCTACGTCGACGAACCCGGCGCGCGCCCTGGTGACGGAGCCTACGCTGGCAACAATATCTTCTCGGAGAGCCCGCGCATCTTTGGCAATGCCGACCAGCCACCCGGCACGCAAACGGCAGTGGAGCTGGAGCGGAATCTGATCTCCCCCCCTACTCGCCGAGGCTGAAATCTCCGCACGCGTCGGCAACGCACTCGCGCTCGATCCGCTGGCACTGGTCGGGGGGGGGGGCAACTTTTCCGACGTGGCTGGCGGGAACTTTAATCTGATTGCCCAATCGGCGGGCAAAGGCGCGGGAACCGTAGGGCAAGACCTTGGCGCCATGGTGCCGGATGCGATCTCGATCACCGCCGAGCCGGCCACGATCACCACCGAGACAGGAGCCGTCTTGACGGTTGGTGGACCAGGGATGTTTGCGTTCAAATACACCGTCGACGGTGGAGCGGAAGTCGGACCATTGCCGATCGGAAACGGATTCGATCCAAGTAATGCTCCGCAGCGCACGGCCATCATCCAGCTGGCCGACCTCGCGCCCGGGACTCATCGCGTCGCTGTCGTCGGCCAGGATTTTGCTGGCAACTGGCAGGTGGAGCCAACGCTATCGAAGACCTGGACGGTGGATCCGAATCACAGCCAACTGGTCATTAGCGAAATTTCGGCAGAGGGCGATTGGATCGAGCTCCACAACGCAGGGGCTGCCGCACTCGATTTGTCAGGCATGGGTTTGAGCGATTCCGCAGGCGATGCTGGCGAGTTCACCTTACCCGCTGGCACGCTCATCGCTGGCAGATCTTACCTAGTCATCACGCCAGATAATTTCGGCCTGGATCAGGATGGCGACAGCGTCGTGCTGTTCGACTCTGTCGGCGCATCGCTCGACCGCATAAACTTCGGTTTTCAAATCCCTGGGAAAACACTCGGCAGCATCGAAGGCGAGTGGTGTTTGACCGTCCCGACCCCGGCCGAGATGAACATCCGCCAACCGATGGGCGATCCACTCGATTCTGATTCGCTGCTGCGGCTGCGCTTTTTCGAAGAGTCGGAAACCGGCAGTGTCCAGATTAAGTGGGATTCGGTTTTTGGTGCCCACTACCGCGTGATGGTCTCGACGGATCTGCAATCGTGGCAGGAACTACCGGAAAGCCGATCGGTCGGGCGTTCTTCCCAAAGTCATTACACGTATCTGGCCGTACCGGGCACGCAACCGCGCTACTATCGGGTCGAGGCTTCGCCTTATTTTTAGACCCTTGTCGTGCGGTGCTTGAGGCTGCATTCTGGACGGTGATCATGCGCCTACTTATCCCTGCCCTACTCGCCATCAGTGTTTCGCTAGCCTCAGCCGACCCGATCAACCGCCGCCTGCCGCCGGGCGGGATCGAATTACCCGCTGACCAGCAGCGTGAAATCGAAGCCGCGCGTAGCCACGTCGCTGAACGTCTCGCTGGCATACCGAAAGATCATCGCCGCCGCCCTGACCTAGAAGTGTTCCACAAGGCGATCAGCTACGCGCTTGAGTTCGGTGAGTTCTACAACAAGGGCGGACTGAAGACCGTCAGGGAGATCGTCATCGCTGCGGATCGCTGCGCTGAAGAAATTGCAGCCAACAAGGAGAACCGCCGCGGTCTGCGCGTCTGCGGGTATGTCTCGTCGATTGATGGTTCGGTGCAACCCTATGGTCTGGAAGTTCCAGAAAAATTGGACCTTACGAAGCCAGTGTCGCTGTGGGTTTGGTTGCACGGTCGGGGGGACAAGGAGACCGATCTCTACTTCATCAGCAACCGCCTGAAGAAACTTGGCAACTTCACGCCCCAGAACGCGATCGTGCTTCATCCATTCGGTCGGCAGTGCATCGGTTGGAAATCTGCTGGCGAAATCGATGTGCTCGAGGCGATCAACGATGTGGCGCAGCGATATCAGATCGATCGCGACCGGATCGCGCTCATGGGGTTCTCGATGGGCGGAGCGGGTGCGTGGCACATCGGCGCCCACTACACCGACAGGTTTGCTCTGGTGCACGCCGGAGCTGGATTTGCCGAGACGGCGCAGTACAACCGGCTGAAGCCGGATGACTACCCACCAGTCTATGAGCAGACGCTCTGGGGCGTCTACGATGCGCCAAACTATGTGCGCAATCTATTCAACGTCCCGGTCATCGCTTACAGCGGTGAGATCGATAAGCAGATTCAGGCCGCGCAGGTGATGGAGGCCGCGTTCGAGGCTGAAAGTAGAACACTTAAGCACCTCATCGGTCCGAAGATGGGGCACAAGTATGACCCAGAAACGCAGCAGGCGATCGCCGAAATGGTTACCGGCGCACTGGAAGAAGGACGCGATGTCTTTGCGAAATCGGTCAGCCTGCAGACGCAAACCTTACGCTACAACCGCATGCACTGGATCACCGCAACCGGCTTGGAGAAGCACTGGGAGGATAGCCGGATCGATGCGAAGCGCAGTGGATCAGCCGTGCAGGTGAAAACGAAAAATATCAACGAGTTCTCGATCGCTACGGGGAAATCGCCGCTGCTGTCGATGACCGTCGATGGCGTGGCTCTAAAAAATCCGCCGACCATGGATCGAGTCTTCCTGCACAAGGCGGACGGAGCCTGGAAGTCTGGGAAATTGCCGCCCACAGGTCTACGAAAGCTTCCCGGAATGCAGGGACCGATCGATGATGCCTTTCTCGCCCCCTTCCTCGTCGTGCTACCGGACAAGAAATCGGAAAGCCACCAGGTGCAGGCATGGGTGGAGTTTGAGCTGGCGCACTTCGAGCAGCGTTGGCGGGCGACCTTTCGCGGCAAGTTGAGGAAGAAGAAGGCGAGCGAGGTCACCGCGGAGGACACTCGGAGCTTCAACCTAGTCGCCTTCGGAGAGCCGCAGACGAACAGCCTGATCGCAACGGCCGTTGGCGCGTGGGACGATCTGGATTGGGGGAAACAAGAGCTCAGCCTCGCCGGGCAGCAGGTGGCCGCGGTGAACCATCTGCCGCTGATGATCCGGCCAAACCCAGCGAATCCGAAGAAGTACTTGGTCATCAACAGCGGACCGACATTTCGCGAGGGACACGACCGGACAAATTCGCTACAGAACCCCAAGTTGCCCGACTGGGCGATCATCAATCTCGAGCAGAAACCGAGTGATTTGGCCGCCGGGAGGGTGGTTGCTGCTGGCTTTTTCGACGAGAGTTGGAAGTGACCAAGCGCTGGACATTGGCGATCGCCTCCCTAGGTTTTAACCATGCCATCAACCCATCTAGAAGTGAAAAAAACCTCGAGTTTAACACAGAGACTGGCGATCGGAGGCATCGTAGCTGTTGGCCTAGCATGGGTGTGTCGCGATTTCCTCTGGCAGGCGATCCAGGCCTTCATGCTGAATGTGTTGCCGATCGTGTTTACACCGATCATCCTCGAGCTGTCAGTCGGTTTTGCTGGCCTGTTTATCGTGTTGCTGTTCTGCCGCATGCGCAAAAAAGATCGGGACGGAGAGTGGGTCGAATTCTCTGCAGCGGAAGTTGAAGCCGCCAAGGCGATCGAGACTCCGAAAGCTTCGGAGCGCAAGGTAGCGAGCGCTCCCGCGCTGGATGAAGAATTGATGCAGTCGGTGCGCTCGCTCCTGCAAGATGGTCAGCTAGCAGCGGCGGATGCAAAGTTGCTCGCAGCTGACGAAGCAACCCAGAAAAACCCGATCTACGTTCGCCAGAGACTACTGGTGACCCTGCAGCTAGAAAAATGGGCAGAGGCGCGCGACTACGCAGACCTCTGGCCGGGTGGACGCGAAATGCTCGCCTTGGTTTGTGTTGATGCGGCTCGATCCTTCATCAAACAGAAGCCTGCGCACAAAGAAGCGGCAACCGTTTGCCTCGATCTAGGTAAACACCTGTCGGTAGGAGCCGTGGCGAACGCGATCGACTCAGACGGCGCCCTGCAGAAATTGGCATAACGCATTGGCAGACTAAAGGGCACCTCCGGAAACCTGCTGTGGAAATGGGGCGCAGAGAAAATTCCCGCTGGCGAGGCGATAAACGCTAAGCTATCTGGTGATAGTGGGCGCTTTAGCAACGAAGACAGCGGAGATTTTATCAAGCTCCAGCCCGCATGAGGTTTTCGGAGGTGCCCTAAAGAGACCGACGGAGAATTCGATCAGAAAATCGACACGGAAGGCGTAGCTGAATTCGCAACAGGCCAATGCTATCGAAGCCGTCGTGCTGAGCTGCTTAGGCATTGGGCTTCGATTGCAAATCGAAGTTACGCCATCGCCTACAGGCATGGCCTTTGCTCTCGACAACACGCGAGACGCCCTTGGATTCCGTTCACGCACTGGCCATCGGAAAATGGGATCGCTTCGTCGGACGCAGCTTAAAGCCTACGCGATTATCCGGCTTACCCCAATGGGCAGGATTACCCATTCTACACTCGGAGCAAAAGCGCTGGCGATGCGGAGGGTTGCCCCTAAGGGGTTGTCAGGAAATAAGTCATACGAAGATGCGCAGGAATTTTAGCCAGCACCAAGGCAGATTTCAGCGATTATAGCGGGCTATTTGAGTTGGAAGCTAACGCGGGTGATGGCCAAAATAACCAGCAGATTGTAGGAGTTATTTACTGACAAGCCCTTAGCGTCGCTTCTGAAGATTGTCGATGCCGGTCTGTGACCAAAGACGACCAACAAACTGCAGCTCTTGTGAGACGCCATTCCAGCCCGGGATAACGAATATCCTGAGACCTTAGCCCGTGAGACTAAGCAATCAATTCGATCACAACCGAAGGCTGTGAATCTAACCTAGCGCGAGTAGAGCTCGACGACGAGCTGCTCGTTGACCATCGGGTCGACTTCTTCACGCTCAGGCACACGCAGGACGGAACCATTGAGGTTGTCCTTGTCGACCGACACCCACTCAGGGCTGACGGCGGCTTGGGTCATGTCGATGCCTTTGAGAGCGAGCTGCTTCGAGCGTGGATTATCGCGCACGGTGATGATATCACCTGGGGAGCAGTCGTAAGAAGGGATGTCCACACGGCGCCCGTTGACCAAAATGTGGCCATGGTTGACGAACTGTCGTGCGCCACGGCGTGTGTTGGCAAAGCCGAAGCGATAGATCACGTTGTCGAGACGGGTTTCGAGCAACTGAATGAGGATCGTGCCGGTCACACCACGACGGCGCTGGGCTTCCCCGAAGTAGCGGCGGAACTGCTTCTCGAGCACCCCGTATTGGAAACGCAGCTTCTGCTTTTCAGCAAGAGCCAAGGCGTATTCCGATTTCTTCGGACGACGCCCACCACGCTTACCACCATGGGCACCTGGTGGGTAGTTGCGACGCTCGAGCGCCTTTGAAGGTCCAAAGAGAGGCACGCCGAATCGGCGGCTGATCTTGTCGGTAGGTCCAGTGTATCTTGCCATTTGAAAAAGAGGAAAAGTAGGGAAAAATTAGACGCGACGTGCCTTAGGTGGGCGACAGCCGTTGTGCGGCATGGAGGTGACGTCTCTGATAGTGGTGACTTCAATGCCGAGACCTTGCACTGCACGGACGGCGGATTCACGACCCGAGCCGGGTCCCTTCACGCGAACCTCAGCTTCTTTGAAACCGTGGCTCATCGCCTGGCGGCAAGCATCTTGGCAGACGATCTGCGCGGCGTAAGCGGTGCTCTTACGAGATCCGCGGAAGCCCATCTTACCCGAAGTGCTCCAACCGATGGTGTTGCCATTCGGATCGGTTACGGTGACCATGGTGTTGTTGAAAGTGGCTTTAACATGAACGATCCCGCTATGGATGTTCTTACTGCCCTTGGCCTTGACGACCTTGTTCTTGTCATCGCTGTCGGGATCAAGCTCTTGGAGCACGTCCGCCGCGGTGCGCGGCTTCTCCTCCTTCTTCTCTTCAGCAGCCGGAGCGGCTGGCTTTTTCTCCTCTGCAGCAGCCGGAGCAGCTGGAGCATCCGGAGCAGCGGGCTTTTCCTCGGTAGCTTCCTCAGCTGCTGGAGCTGGGGTTACTACTTTTTCTTCGGAAGCTTCAGGAGCAGCAGCCTCAGCGGCTGGCTCTTTGACTTCTTCTTCGTTTTTGTTTTCGGTTTCGTCTGCCATCTTGAAAAGGGATTGGGAAATGAATTACTAGCGGACGACCCCGACAGTGCGGCGGCTGCCCTTACGGGTGCGGGCATTGGTCGAAGTGCGCTGACCACGCACTGGGAGACCACGACGGTGACGGATGCCACGGTAGCAGTTGATCTGCTGAAGGCGCTTCATGTTGGCCGAGAACTCGCGGCGAAGGTCACCCTCAAGCACGATCTTCTCGGACGTGATGACGTTGACGATCGATGCGACCTGTTCGTCAGTGAGTTCGCCAGTGCGGATACCCGGATCAATTCCGGCCTGCTCTAGGATCTTCGCTGCGGTCGAGCATCCGATGCCGTAAATATATGGAAGCGATGCTGCGATGCGCTTCTCGTTTGGGATCTCAACTCCTAGTAGTCTGGCCATGATTTAAAAGTGTTAAAGTTATCCCTGACGCTGCTTGTGACGTGGGTTCGTACAGATCACGCGGACGATCCCAGCACGGCGGATGACGCGGCAGGACTCACAAAGTCGTTTTACAGAAGGTCTAACTTTCATCAATAGATTGGTTAAAATTTCGCACTGGATTCACTGACCAAAAATCGAGTGAAGGCACTGATCTTTTGGCCATTCCAAAGGAAAATGAATCCTCTGGGGCGCGGGGGAGAACTTTTAGCATAATTTTCCCTTCTGGCAAGGCAGGAATCAGCCTGATCTCCCATTTTCTCAAGGCTCCAGAGTCGCCGGAGTCGGTCGACATTGAAAATCATGGCCAGAATGGCTAGTTCTAACAATTTTGCTCCAAAACGGCAGATGGGTCGACAATCTGGTTCCCCATACTCTGCCTCGACAGTCTTCACACCATGTTCTATCCCCTCAAACCGAACCTGGCTCCCTGAAAAATGCCACTTCACCGGATAATTCCAATGGTCTGGTGTTTCAGATCGGGGCTCAATCTCGCCTCTCCCACGGCGCGACCCAGCCCTAGCCGTCACTAGCTTCGAACAATTGGCTAGAAGGAAGCTAGGGGATCTCATGAAGCTGAGTCGGGACAGAGACGCTTGAGCTCGGCGGCACTCGTCAGCCGATCGCGAGCGGTGAGAATTTCAGGCTCGCCATCGGTGATCAAAACCGTGTGCTCATAGTGGGCGGATGGCTTTCCATCTTTGGTGATCACGGTCCAATCATCATCGAGAACCTTCACCCCCGGCAACCCGAGGTTGACCATCGGCTCGATGGCCAAAATCATGCCTGGCTGAAGGCGCGGCTTGTTCATCTTTGGACGATAGTTGGGCACTTGCGGCTCTTCGTGGAGGTTCTTGCCGACGCCGTGTCCGACGAATTCTTTCACCACGCTGTAGCCGAACTCCCGAGCCTTGGCCTCGATCGACGCGCACATGTCGCCGAGCATCACCCCTTTGCGGCAGTTGCGAATCGCCTCATCGAGCGACTCCTCGGTCGCGTAGAGGAGCCGGTAGGTCTCCGGCTCGATCTCCCCGGCAGGAACCGTGAGCGCGTTGTCGCCCACCCAACCGTCCTTGACGATGCCGACGTCGATCTTGAGGATGTCACCGAATTGGATCTTTCGTTCGCTTCCAATGCCATGGACGATTTCCTCGTTCACTGAGATACAGATATGACCGGGAAACCGCGGCCCGCCTCCAGAACGGTAGCCGAGAAACGCACTGATGCAGTCGCGCTCCTTGATCAATTCCGCGACATAAGCATCGATCTCCCCGGTAGTGACGCCGGGTTTCACCATCGCCGCGGCTTTGAGCAGGATGTCGCGAGCGATGCCACCAGCGGTGCGCATGTAATCTAGTTGCTTGCCTTTACGGATTGGAACAGCCATGAGAGTTTCTTCTTCTAATTCGCTGGTGAAGCCGGAAGCGGCACACCTAGCTGGTTCAAGATGGTTTCAAATACCTCGTCCTGACTGGCATTGCCGTCCACCCGCCTGAGTCCCCCGCCCTGCTCGTAGTGCTCGATCAGTGGCTTGGTTAGTTTGTGGTAGTTGGCCAGCCGGCCGGCGTATGGCTCAGGTTGATCATCGCTGCGCGGCTCGAGCCGCCCTTGACAGTCAACCTTGGGACAGTCGCCACTAGGAACGATGGTAGCATTCAGCTGAAAAGTGCCGCCGCACCGGGTGCAATGAACCCGGCTGCCGATGCGGCGATGCAGCGTCTCCAAGTCCGCCTCGAGCAGAATCACCGCATCGAGCCGCTGGCCAGCGCTGGCGAGGAAAGCGTCGAAATTCTCCGCTTGTGGCAAGGTGCGCGGAAAGCCGTCGAGGACAAAGCCACCCGCACCGCTCTCCTGCAACCAGGTCGTCATGATTTCGGCCATCAAGTCGTCAGGGAGAAACCCACCCCCGGCGAGGTAATTGTCGGCCAGCGCTCCGAGATTGGAACCGCGCTGCTGTTCCGAACGGATGAGGGCTCCCGTTGAGAGGTTGGGCAAACGGAAGTGGGAGGCGATGCGCGCCGCTTGGGTACCTTTGCCAGAGGCGGGGGCACCGAGCATGACGATTCGCCGCACCAAGGCTCTATCCTTTCTTGAAGAGGAAGTAGGCCATGCCGACGATGATGACAACTGCAAGGAAGATCATCAGGTAGAGCATGGTGCTGCTACTGGCCATTGCGCCACCGCCGCCGGTGCGATCATTACGACCGCGGATGCGACCCTTCTTCAGGAAGCCGTCATAGTGGCGCTGAAGCAGGTGGGTCTCCGCTTGGCGCATGATATCGAGGATCACGCCGACGAGAATGAGGATACTTGTTCCCCCGAAGAACTGCGACATCGTCGGCGGCACTTTGAGGAGCTGGTTGACGAGCGGTGGCAAGACGGCAATCAGAGTGAGGAAGATAGCACCCGCAAAGGTCAGGCGGCTCATCGTGTAGTCGAGGAAGCTCGCGGTCGGCTTGCCAGGACGGACGCCAGGGATGTAGCCACCGTTCTTCTTGAGATCTTCTGCGATCTGGTTCGGCTGGAACATCGTCGCCACCCAGAAGTAGCTGAAGAAGAAGATCAACAGACCTGAGATGGCGTAGTAGAGCCAGCCCGCTGGGCTGAGGAGGTTCATCGCCTTCGGCAACCACTCTGCATTCGGGAATGCCATGCCGAGGAGTTGGGTCGGGAAGATCAGGATCGCCTGAGCGAAGATGATCGGCATGACGCCAGCGTAGTTCACCTTGAGTGGCAGGTAGGTGGTCTGACCGCCATACATCTTACGCCCCTTCATGCGCTTAGCATACTGGATCGCAATACGTCGCTGAGCCTGGGTGATCGCGATCACACCTGCGATGACGAGGATCAGCATGAAGATGAGGAAGACCAGCTTGATCGGCTTCATCGGATCACCATCAGCGGCGCCGATGTTACCAACGTAGTTGTTCCAGAGGGACACGAGTGCGCCTGGCAGTGCCGAGACGATGTTCACCGAGATGATGATCGAGATGCCATTGCCGATGCCACGCTCGGTGATCTGTTCACCAATCCACATGAGGAGCATGGTGCCACCCGTAATAGTGATGACAGCGAGGAACACGAAGCTCGGACCAAAGTGCGGCACCAGTTGGCGCCCGGTATCGACGATCGCCGAGTGGAAGTTGCCCAGGAAGATGTTCGAGGCACCGTTGTTGGCGAGCGATTTCGCCAGCAGGCCAGACTGAAAGATACACAACAGAATCGCCGCGTAGCGCGTATACATGTTGATCTTCTGGCGACCACCATCCTCTCGGGACAGTTTGCTGAGCTTCGGCACCACGGCAGTGAGCAACTGCATCATGATCGAAGCACTAATGTATGGCATGATGCCGAGAGCGAAAATCGCGCAGTTGGTAAGTCCGCCACCACTGAAGACATTCATCAGCGCCATCAGCGGGTTGGCCTCTTTGTCAGAGTTGGCGAATGCCTCTCGGAGGACGCTGGCGTCGACACCTGGGAGGACGATCGCACAACCGATCCGTACGATGAAGACCATCGCGAGAGTGAAGAAGATCCGCTGGCGAAGCTCTGGGATCTTGAGTGTGTTGGCGAATGCTGAAATCATCTTCGGTCTGGAGAGAAAGGGCGTGTGCTTGAGTGAGGCCTAGCGACGCAAAAGCACCGCCCCGGCCGGTTCGGCTAGAGCGATGTCTGAAGTTGGAGTTCCAGCGTCAATATCGGCACGAATGGCTGGTTGGGCTTAAATGGTTGGATTGAACGTTCGTTCAGGCGAGTCGTTGGCTGATCCCAAAGTTGGTCTAAACCTCTGGCTTCTCGTCTTCGGACTCAGCTGGAGCTTCGGACTCTGAAGCTGCCTCAGGGGTAGGAGCCTCTGGCACTGGCTCAGGAGTCGGATCCGGCTCTGGCGCCGCTTCTGCGACCGGAGCTGGTGCCGATTTCGCCTTGGCTCTGGCCTTCGCCTTGGCCTTGGCTTCGTTGGCAGGTGATTTGACTCCTTTTTCGCGAACCGGATGCTCGATGATGTTGACGCTACCGCCAGCGCTCTCGATCTTCTCCTGGGCGCTTTTGGAAACCTTGTCAGCCTCGATCGTGAGCTTCTTGGTGATCTCGCCGTTGCCGAGAATTTTGACCCGATCGTAACGACCGCTGATCAAGCCAGCTGCACGCAGGCTCTCCTCGTTGACCGTGGCACCATCGTCGAAGCGGGCTTCGAGGTCGGTGATGTTGGCAATTGCGTAAACCTTGGCGAAGCGGACGTTCGAGAACCCCTTCTTCGGCAGGCGACGGAAAATCGGCATCTGGCCACCTTCGAAGCCGATACGGACACCACCACCAGAGCGTGATTTTTGCCCCTTGTGGCCGCGGCCACTGGTCTTGCCGAGGCCAGAACTTTCACCACAGCCGAGCCGCTTAATGCGGTGCTTGGCGCCTGGTCTTGGTTTTAAATTATGAAGTCTCATACTCTAAGTGCGTTCGTTGGGTGTGTGATTGAATTCCAGGCTCTCAGATACCGGGATGGATTAGTTTTTTGCTTTGGCTGGTGCAGTCTTCTTGCCGCGCAGCTTGTAGATCTCTTCGCGGGTGCGGAGAGACTCAAGGCCGGCGAGAGTGGCCTTGACGATGTTAAAATGGTTGTTGGAGCCGAGCGACTTGGCGAGGATGTCCTTGATGCCTGCTGCTTCGACCACCGCACGGACACCGCCACCGGCGATAATCCCAGTTCCTGGTGATGCAGGACGGAGGAGGACTTTACCCCCACCAAACTGACCGAGAACCTCGTGAGGAATGGTCGACCCCTTTAGGGAAACCTTGACCATGCCCTTCTTGGCGCTCTCGCTGGCTTTACGGATGCACTCGGCGACCTCGTTGGCCTTGCCAAATCCATACCCGACACTGCCCTGCTGATCGCCGGAGACGACTAACGCGGAGAAACTGAAGCGACGACCACCTTTGACGACTTTCGCACATCGGTTGATGGTGACGACCTTCTCGGTGACTTCTGGCCCATCATCATCATGGGAACGCCTCGAAGAACCGTCTTTGGCGGGCGTGTAGCTAGTGCTACGAATGTTGTCGTCGTCCGCTTTTTTAGGCAATTGCGCAGCATCCACGATCGCATCCTTGGTAGCTGCGGCGGCCTCGGCAGTGGCAACGGCCTCGGCGGCAGCGGCCTCAGGATCGGCTGGCGCCTCTGGTGTAGCGCCCTCAGCAGCTGCTGCTGGTGGTGCAGCTTCGTCAGCTGGCTTAGCGTCGGCTGCGACTGTTTCTGGCTCGGATGGCTTCTCTTCTTCGGTGCTCATATGGCTGATGCGTTCGTTCTTGCTGGCGTATTAAAATTGCAGGCCACCTTCGCGGGCGGCTTCGGCGAGGGCTTTGACCTTACCGTGAAAGATGTAGCCTCCGCGGTCAAATACAACCGTGGAAACGTTGACGGCCTTGCAGCGCTCGGCGATAAGGGCACCAACCTTGGCTGCGACCTCAGAGCTGACCTTGCTAGGCAAACCAGCCGCCTTGTCCTTAGTGGACGCTGAGGCGAGGGTTCTGCCTGCCTCGTCGTCAATGAGCTGGGCGTAGATGTTCTTGTTGGAGAAGTGCACAGCGAGACGCGGGCGCTCGGCGGTGCCGGAGATCTTCTTGCGAATGCGGCTATGAACCCTTCTGCGGACTTCTTTTCGATTGAGTGCGGGCATGGTTTTCTTCTTCTAAAAAATTGGATTACTGGACGCTCTTACCCTGCTTGCGGCGGACGTGTTCGTCAGCGTAGCGAACTCCCTTGCCCTTGTAAGGCTCGGGCGGGTAATAGGCGCGGACATCGGACGCGAACTGCCCGACGGTGTGCTTGTCGATTCCCTCGACGGTGATTTTGGTGTTTTCGTCGACAGTGATTTTGAGAGATTCGGGGATCGGGTGGAGAACCGGATGGGAAAAACCTAGACTTAAGTCGAGGTTCTGACCCTTCACCGTGGCGCGGAAACCGACACCGTGAATCTCAAGTTTTTTGACGAAACCGGCGCTAACCCCCTCGACCATGTTGGAGATCAACGCACGGGCAGTGCCGTGCATGGCGCGCAAATGGCGGGAGTCATCAGCGCGCACGACGGTGAATTCACCGCCCTCCTCGTTGATGGTAAGGCCTTCCGGGAGATTCCAGTCAAGTTTGCCCTTTGGGCCTTCGACTTGGACGGTCGAGCCAGCCACCTTAAGGCTGACTTTCTCGGGGAGTGGGATAGATTTTTTTCCGACGCGTGACATGTCGTGTAAGTTTTCTGTTGGTTCTTTAAAATGTGTGGGCTTACCAGACGGAAGCGATGAGTTCGCCGCCGACTTTTTCTTTGCGAGCCTTGTGACCGGTCATGAGACCGCGAGGAGTGGAGACGATGTTGATACCGAGGCCACCGAGGACGCGCGGGATCTCACCAGACGAGACGTAACGGCGGCGACCAGGTTTGCTCTCACGCTTGAGATCGGTGAGGGCAGGCACCTTGTCGGCGTATTTCACGGTCACTTTAATGACAGGAAATTGACCAGAGGTGTCGGTCTCGCTCTTCCAGATATAGCCCTCCTCCTGGAGGATGCGGGCGATCTCTGTCTTGATCTTGGAGAATGGAGCCGTGAACTCGGCATTGCCGGCGCGGCTCGCGTTCTTGAGGCGAGTTAGGAAGTCTGAAATTGGGTCGGTAAGGACAGCCATGATATTCTATTTCTGAAGTGTGCTAGTTCTAGTAATTCGTTAGGCGGCGCTGCCAGCGGCGGCGGCCTCTGCGGCAGCTTTCTCTTTGGCGGCGATCGTCGCCTTGTCCATGCCGCGGAACGGCATCCCCATCTCCGCGAGGAGCGTGCGAGCTGCGTCGTTGGTGGTGGCACTGGTGACGATGCAGATATCGAAACCGATATTGCGCTTCACCTTGTCCAGTTCGACCTCAGGGAAGATGGTGTGGTCGGCGATGCCGAGCGTGTAATTACCGCGGCCATCAAAGGCCTTCGGGTTCACACCACGGAAGTCGCGGATGGTCGGGATCGCCGTCTTGATCAGGCGCTCGAGAAATTCATACATGCGGTTGCCGCGCAGAGTCACTTTGGCACCGACGACCTCCCCTGCCCGGAGGCGGAAGTTGGAAATCGAGTTCTTAGCCTTAGTGCGGACAGCGCGCTGACCAGTGATGATGGCCATCTCCTCGATCGCCTCTTCAACAGCCTGCTTGCGTTCGGCGGTGGCAGAACCGATGCCGCAGTTGATGACAACTTTCTCGACGCGTGGCACTTGGTGGATATTAACACAGCCTAGCTTCTCCTTAAGGGAAGGGATGATGTGCTCTTTGTATTCTTTGAGAAGATTCGGTTCCATGACTGGATTCGTAATTGGATAGGTTCTCGGACGAGATTACTTTTTCTTGTCCGTTTTCTCGGCTTTGCTGACGAGTTTGACGTTTGAAATATGGATCTGCCCCTCGCGCTCGATGATGCCGCCGTCGGGCCGCTCCTGAGTCTTGCGCTCGTGCTTTTTAATCATGCGGACACCTTCGATGATGACGTAGCCAGTCGTTGGAAGGACTTGCATGACGGTGCCGACTTCACCCTTGTGGTTACCGGAGATGACCTGGACGGAGTCACCTTTTTTGACGTGTGTTTTGACTTTGCTCATGGCTCTTTAAAGCACCTCTGGTGCGAGGGAGACGATTTTCATGAAATTCTGTTCGCGGAGTTCGCGGGCGACGGGGCCGAAAATACGGGTGCCGCGTGGATTTTTGTCTTTATCGATGATGACGACCGCATTGCGATCGAAGCGCAACACTGAGCCATCATTACGACGGATCGGAGCCGCAGTGCGGACGACCACAGCTTGGACGACCTCACCTTTCTTGATGCTGGCGGTCGGGGTCGCCTCACGGATGTGGGCGGTGATGATATCGCCGACACCGGCAGAGCGCGTGGCCTTGCCGAGGACGCCAATCATCTTGGCGACACGGGCACCGGTATTATCGGCGACCTGGACTGAAGATTCCATCTGGAGCATAGCTTCTTAGTGGTAAAAGGTAGGAAAGTTAAAAGTAAAAGGTTTGGGAATGCCTCCGGCGGAGGACTTTCTTCTCTAGTGAGCGAGCACTTCGACAAGACGCCAGCACTTCTTCTTGCTGATCGGCTTCGTCTCGATGACGCGCACCTTATCGCCGACCTTAGCTTCGCCCTTGTCATCTTGGGCGTAGAGCTTGGTGGTCAGCTTGACGATTTTCTTGAATTTAGGGTGCGGGACGCGGCGCACGACAGCGACAACGATGGTCTTGTCCATCTTGTCGGAGACGACGATACCGACGCGTTCTTTGCGGAGTCCGCGGGATTGTTCTGGGGCCTGAGTTTCTTCGCTCATATTGGTTCTATTCTAAAAAGGTGGTGCTACTTGGCGGCCTCAGCAACTTTCACTGCACGGCGTGCGGTGAGAACGGTTTCGATCTGGGCGATGTTGCGGCGGATGATGCGCAGGCGGGACGGATTCTCTAGCTGGCCACTCTGCTGTTGAAGGCGCAGGTTAATGCGCTCCATCTTGAAGTCGCGGCGCTGGACGATCAGTTCGTCGTTGCTCATCTCTTTGATGTCTGTGAATTTCATCGTGGGACTGTTCTCGTTCTAAATTCTAGTGTTCGCGCTTCACGAAGCGGGTGCGGATGCCGAGCTTATTGGCGGCGAGGCGGAATGCCTCTTTTGCCTGGCTCTCGGGGACACCTGCGACCTCGAAAAGCATATGGCCAGGACGGACGACGGCCACCCAGTGGGCTGGTGCGCCTTTACCTTTACCCATACGGGTCTCTGGTGGGCGGGAGGTGGTCGGTTTATGAGGGAAGATGCGGATCCAGACTTTACCCTTACGCTTCAAGAAGCGGTTAATGGTAATACGGCAGGCTTCGATCTGGTTATTTTTGATCCAGTCACGCTCCAGGGCTTGGAGTCCGTAGTCGCCGAAGCTCACATTGACACCACGGGATGGTGTCCCCGCACGGCTACCGCGCTGGGATTTGCGAAACTTCACTCGTTTTGGCATTAAAGGCATGTCGTATCGTCCTTTCTGTTTCTAAGTCTAAAGATTGGGTGGTGGGAAATCGAGTCCTTGGGACTAGTTGCGTGGAGGGCCGTTGTTGTCACGGCGGGGGCCGTTGTTGTCACGTCGGTTGTTGTTGTCGCGGCGCGGGCGACGCTGTGGCTGTTCGCCCTCTTTCGCCTCGCCCTCGACGCCCTCTTTCTTATTGATCCAGCATTTCACGCCGATGATACCATAACCAGTGCGGGCTTCGGTGAAACCGTAGTCGATTGGCACGCGGAGGGTCTGCAAAGGTACTTTGCCCTCTTTATACCACTCAGCTCGTGCGATATCGGCACCACCGAGGCGTCCAGCACAGCGGATGCGGATGCCATCGGCACCGAAGTCCATCGTGGTTTGAAGGGCGCGCTTCATCGCGCGGCGGAAAGCGATGCGGCGCTCGAGCTGCATTGCGACGCCCTCGGCGACAAGCTGTGCATCAAGCTCAGGCTGTTTAATCTCTTGGATGTCGATCTTTACATCGCGGCCACCTGCCATGTTCGAAATGTAGTCGCTCATGACTTCGATCTCCGAACCCTTACGGCCGATAACGAGACCAGGACGGGCAGTGTGGAGCGTGACGCGGAGGCTATTCCAAGCTCGCTCGATCACGACCTTCGAGAGAGCCGCGAATCGCAGTTTCTCTTTGAGGTAGTTGCGCACCTTGATGTCGGTGTGGAGGAATTCTGGGAATTCCTGCTTGTTGGCATACCACTTCGAGCGCCAGTCCTTTTGAACTGCGAGTCGAAAACCGATTGGATTGACTTTATTACCCATGATTAATTGGTGTCGTTACTTGGAAAATTTGGTTGGCTTGGAAAATTCTATTCTTTGGTGTCCTGCTCCTCGGCGGCTGGTGCCGTGTCGGTAGCTGGTGCGGCGTCAGTTGCTGGAGTCTCTTCTACGACCAACTCGATCTCAGGTTCCTCTGCTGCGGGCGCGGCTTCAGCCTTCTCGACTTTTGGCTGCTCCTTCTTAGGTGCGGGCTTCTTTTTGCCCTTTCCCTTGGACTTCTTCTTGCTCTCTCGAGTTTCGATTTCGATCTCGTCGGTAAGAATAATCTGAAGGTGGCTAGTGCGGCGCTTGATCGGAGCTCCCGACCCTCGAGCCCTTGCCTTGAAGCGCCGGAACGATGGGCCATCGGTGGCGGTTGCCTCTTTGACAACCAAGCTCTCAATATCGAGTTCATGGTTATTCTCGGCATTCGCAATCGCTGACTTCAGCGTCTTCCCTATGAGGAAAGCTGCCTTGCGCGGTGTGAAATTGAGGATGTCGAGAGCGGCCGATACTGGGAGACCTTGGATCTCGCGTGCGACATCACGTGCCTTGAGTGGTGAGACCCTTGCGTATTTGTAGAGTGACTTAACTTCCATCGTAGATTTGTAACTAAAGATTTTTTTGAGTCCTGATTCGCACCCGATCGCCAACTTGGGCGTCGTCGGATTCGTCAATAAGCTTCGTGATGACCGCGCCACTCCGACTGTCGCGGACGTCCACGATCATGGCGCTGCCGATGATTCGATCCTTTCGGAAAATGTCGAAGTTCATTCCAATATTGGCGTCATCCATTTCCCCAACATTGAGGATCAGGATTCCATATTCGCGTTTAAGGCTGATGACCTTTGCCTCGTTGAGCTGTTTCTTCACCCGGCCGATTGGTGCTTTGCGGTTGAGTCCGATCGCATCGGAGGCATTATTGAGAGCTACCTGGAGCGCCGTTCTCGTCTCGACATTGTTGCTAACTGCGGTTGTCATGTAGGATTTCACCGCGTCAGAGAGATCAAGCAGCGCATGAGCCATAGCCTCACGCTCACCCTCCATTATGCGGTGGTCGCTGACCGCGCTAAGAAGACGCTTGGACATCCCCTTCTCACCTTCAGTGAAGGTCTCGATACCCAAAGCCTCAGTCTCGAGGCGGAGTTTGCTATACTCCGAGCGAAATTCATTCGCAAGGCGGTTGGCCTCAGCAAGTGACTTGCCAAGATTCTTGGTCTGTTTCTGGAGCTTCTTGATCTGCGCCTGCGCCTCGATCGTCGCGGTGCGAGCTTCGGCGAGCGCTTTCTGCGTTGCCGAGAGAAGCATCGATTCCTCACTGCGACCTTGTGCTTGGGCAAAGCCGATCATGCCTACCATCAGGGCGATGGCAGCGAGCAGGATCTGTATTTGGCTTAGCTTTTTCACTGAGTGCAGTTGGATTCGAATAGAATTAGTTACTTGGCCTTGGCGGTGAGACTACCATGGGAGATGAACTTCCGGGTCTGGGAGAATTCACCGAGTTTGTGCCCGACCATGTTTTCCGTGACGTAAACCGTCGGGAAATCTTTGCCGTTGTGGACGAGGAACGTGTGTCCGACGAAGTCTGGAGTGATCATCGAACGGCGCGACCAAGTCTTGATCGGCTTCTTGTGTGGCTCCTCGTTCATCTTGTCGATCTTAATCAAAAGCTTTTGATCGACGAATGGTCCTTTTTTAAGTGATCTTCCCATGGGTATCTGGTGTTAAGTAAAATCTAAGAGTTTAGCCGCGGCGCTGTTTCTTGGTCTTGCGACGTTGCACGATGAGCTTGGAGCTCGCTTTGAATTTCTTGCGGGTCTTTTGACCTTTTACGTGACCCCAAGGGCTCTTGAGGTGCTGACGACCACCACCGGACTTGGACTTGCCCTCACCACCACCGTTCGGGTGATCGACTGGGTTCATACACATGCCACGGACGGTTGGGCGGACGCCGAGCCAACGGCTGCGGCCAGCTTTGCCGGAGACAACATCACCGTGGGTGGTGTTGCCAACTCGGCCGAAAGTGCAGTAGCACTCCTCGTGGATCTTGCGAATCTCGCCGGATGGCATCTTCACTAGACCATAACCCTTCTCACGGTTGGAAAGAGTAGCGGCCTGGCCAGCGCTGCGGGCGATGACGGCTCCCTTGCCTGGGACGAGTTCGATGTTGTGGATGAGCGAACCAAGCGGGACGTTCTTCAGCGGGAGCGAATTGCCAACCTTTGGCTCAGCATTCTCGCCTGCCATGATGGTAGCGCCATCGGTGAGACCGACCGGTGCGATGATGTAGCTCTTCTGGCCGTCCTCATACTGGATGAGTGCGATGCGGGAAGTGCGATTCGGATCATATTCGATCCCGATCACTTTCGCTGCGACGTCACGCTTCTGGCGCTTGAAGTCGATCATCCGATACTTGCGCTTGTGACCGCCACCAATGTGGCGGCAAGTGATGCGCCCGTGGTGGTTACGGCCACCAGTTCGCTTCATCGGAGCGAGAAGACTCTTCTCCGGTGTGCTTTTGGTGATCTCTTCGAACCCGGGGTGCTTCTTGTAGCGGTTGGCCGGGGTCGTCGGTTTGAATACTTTGAGTGCCATGACTAAGAGTTTCTTTAAAAAATGATGGAGTCGGTCGGTTCGTTCTAAACCAGGTCGATGCGCTCGCCTTCTGCGAGTTTTACGATCGCTTTTTTCCAGTGGGCGGTGCGCCCGAAATCGGCACGCCGCTCACGCTTGTTTTTGCCGCGGACATTAAGTGTGTTCACAGACACAACCTTCTTATCGAAAATGGTCTCAACGGCACGTTTGATCTCGGACTTGTTCGACTTCGGATCGACCTTGAACACGTAGGAGTTGTTCTCCTCGAGGTGAAGGGTCGCCTTCTCGGTGAGCTGGATCGTCTTGATAACTTGGAAGATGTCTTTCATAGGCTTTCGCTTACTGGGAAGTGCGGCGGGCGAGAGTCTCGAACGCGCTGTCGGTGATGATGATCTTGTTGTTGTAGAGCAGTTGCTCGACGTTGACCTCGTCAGCAGTGATCAGCAACGTTGCTGCGACATTGCGACCGGAGAGGTAAGTCGAGTCTTCGAATTTTGCGCCAACGATGAGGACTTTCTTTGCAGAATCGACAAGACCAGTGACTTCTCTAACAAAGCTTTTTGTCTTGCCATCAGCGATGTCGAAGCTCGGGACAGTGAGGACATCGCCAGCGAGGATCCGCTCACTGAGCGCCTTGCGGAACGCGAGCTTGCGGGTCTTCTTGTTAACGTCCTTAGCATAGCTACGTGGCTTCGGGCCGAAGACGACACCACCACCACGCCAGATCGGCGATTGCTTGGTGCCCGCACGAGCGCGACCGGTGCCTTTCTGGCGCCAGGGCTTGGCATTGCTGCCGCGGACTTCGGCTCGCGTTTTTGTATTCGCGGTGCCGGAACGGCGATTGGCGCGCATCGCGACGACCATGTCGTGCACGGCTTGGGTGCCGATTCCGTTTTCGATGATCTCGATGTTAGCAGCGCGAGCTGCTTCTGTAGTTAAAACCGTGGCGGGCATGGTATTAGTTAGTCAGAGTGTTCGTTAAAATTTACTTAGCGGGCTTGGCCTTCTTGACCGCAGGGCGAATGACGATATAACCGCCTTTTGCACCTGGGATGGCACCGCTGATGAGCAGGACATTGTCGTCTGGACGAGCCTCGACGACTTTGAGATTTTGGATGGTGACACGATCGGTGCCGTGGCGCCCGGGCATCTTGGTGTTTTTCCAAACGCGACCTGGAGTCGAACCTGGTCCAATCGAACCAGTTCTGCGGTGCATCATGGAACCGTGTGTCTCTTTCAAACCACCGAAGTTGTAGCGTTTGTAAACACCCTGGAAGCCTTTGCCTTTAGAAGTGCCGATGATGTCGACAAACTGGCCAGCCTCGAAGAGATCAACACCGACTTTGCTTCCGAGCTCAGGAATTTCCTCGCCGTCTTTGGTGCGGAATTCTCTGATAAAGCGCTTCGGGTCAGACTTGGCCTTCTTGAAGTGGCCGAGTTCTGGCTTGTTGACGCGCTTCTCTATCTGTTCGTCGTAGCCGACTTGGACAGCCGTGTAGCCGTCGGTCTCGCCATTCCGAATTTGGAGAACAGTGTTGTCGCTCACCTCGACGACGGTGACAGGCACCATAGCGCCGTCCTCGTTGTAGATGCGAGTCATTCCAATTTTCTTTCCTAACAGTCCGATACTCATGGTTTCGTCCTAATACAGTGAAGGTTTAAAAAGTTTAATTAGTCGGTGATGATCAGATCTTGATCGTGATATCAACACCGGCTGGCAGGTTGAGTTTCTTGAGTTCGTCCACCGTCCGTGCGGTCGGGTCGACGATATCGAGTAGGCGTTTGTGTGTGCGGATCTCGAACTGCTCAGCCGACTTCTTGTTGACGTGTGGGGAAGCGTTGACGCTAAACTTTTCCACGCGGGTCGGAAGCGGGATCGGGCCTGCGACCTTGGCGCCGGTGCGTTTGGCGGTGTCGACGATCTCGAGCGCGGAGCGATCGAGGGCGCGATGGTCGAATGCCCGGAGGCGGATGCGGATGCGCTGGTTTTCCATGTTTTTCTTCTAAGTAAAAGGTGGGAAGGTGAGAGGTAAAAAGTTCAAAAAGGATACGGCTTAGCCGTAACGTTGTTCGATGATTTGTTCGACGACCGCTGATGGCACCTGCTCGAACCTGGAGGGAAGCATCGAGTAGTCAGCGCGCCCCTGGGATAGCGAGCGGATGGCGGTGGAGTAACCAAACATTTGCGCGAGGGGGGCAGAAGATCGTACAACACTTAGGTTTCCGCGAGTAGTAATTTCGTCTATTTGCGCGCGTCGCCGATTTAGGTCGCCAATGATGTCCCCCTGGAATTCATCCGGGGTAGTGCATTCGACGTTCATGATCGGCTCAAGCAGGATGCATTCGGCCTCTTTAAGAGCCTCTTTCATCGCAAAAATCGCGGCTACCTTGAAGGATTGCTCGCTGGAATCGACATCGTGGGAGGAGCCACCGATGAGGTCAATGTGGATATCAACCACATTGTAACCAGCGATGATGCCAGTGACGGTCGATTCTTTGATGCCACTGAGAGCCGCATTGACGAACTCAGATGGTATCTCGCCACCAGTAACCTTGCTAGCGATCGTCACGCCCTCACCACGCTTGTTAGGGCGCATTTTGAGAATGACGTGGCCATACTGACCTTTACCGCCCGATTGCTTGATGAACTTGCCCTCGCCGCGGGCACTCTTTGAAATCGTCTCGCGGTAAGCGATCTGCGGCTTGCCAGCGTTGGTATCGACCTTGAATTCGCGCTTCATGCGTTCGCGAATGATCTCAAGGTGAAGTTCACCCATTCCCTGGATGATCGTCTGGCCAGTTTCCTCGTGGGTGCTGACGACGAAAGTTGGGTCTTCTTCGCCGAGGCGCTGGAGTGAGTTGGCGAGCTTGTCTTGGTCGGCAGTGGTCTTCGGCTCGATTGACATCGAAATGACCGGCTCCGGAAAGGATGGCGGCTCGAGCATGATCTCAAGTTTCGGATCGCAGAGGGTGTCACCAGTGATGACGTGGCGCATGCCGAACATCGCGGCGATGTCGCCAGCGTAGCAAGTATCAATGTCGGTTTGCTGATCAGACTGAATCTTGATCAGGCGGCCGACACGTTCCTTGGCTCCAGTGCGTGGATTGAAAATGGTGTCCCCCTTCGAGACGGTGCCGGAGTAGACGCGGAAGAATGCGAATTTGCCGAACTTGTCGCTCCAGAGTTTAAACGCGAGGGCGCAGAATGGCGCATGATCGCTGGTCTCGGTCTCGACAGTCTTGCGTTCATCATTCGGATGAATTCCCTGAGCAGCGGGAATATCGAGCGGGCTCGGAAGGTAGTCGACGACGGCGTCGAGGGCGTATTGAACACCCTTGTTTTTAAAAGCAGAACCACCAGCCACAGGAACGAGCGCATTCGCGATGGTCGCGCGGCGCAGGCCAGCTTTGATTGCAGCAGTGTCGATGGCCTCTTCTTCGAGGAACATCATGCCAATCTCTTCATCGACGTCAGCAAGAGCTTCGAGGAGGAAATCGTAGGCCTTGTCAGCGATCTTCTGCTGATCGGCATCAAGATCTTGAATCGTGTAAGTGGAGCCGAGCAGGTCGTCATCGGAGTAGATAACTGCTTTCTTGTTCACCACGTCGATCTGCCCCTTGAGGTGATCTTCGGCGCCGATCGGGATCAAAACTGGAACCGGATTGCCTGCGAGCTTCTCGCGAATATCGTTGACCGCCTTGTCGAAGTCGGCACCGACGCGATCCATCTTGTTGATGAAGGCGATGCGCGGGACTTTGTATTTGTCAGCCTGACGCCAGACGGTCTCCGACTGCGGCTGGACGCCCGCAACACCACAGAAGACGGCAACCGCACCGTCGAGAACCCGGAGCGAACGCTCGACCTCGGCGGTGAAATCGACGTGACCTGGGGTGTCGATAATGTTGATCTGCTGCTCGACGCCCGAGGCAGATTTAGCGACGCCAGCTTCCTCGCGCTGCGTCCATTTGCAGCTAACCGCTGCGGAAGTGATGGTGATTCCCCTCTCCTGCTCCTGCTCCATCCAGTCCGTAGTAGCAGCCCCATCATGTACCTCACCGATCTGGTGTATCGATCCTGTGTAGAACAGGACTCGTTCAGTGAAGGTCGTCTTCCCCGCATCAATGTGCGCACAGATGCCGATATTCCGCGTCCTATGGAGCGGAATCTCGCGATTCTGTGAGTTTGGGTTGGAAGACATGGTGGTTTTTGGTGCCAGCTTATTGCCAGAACCAGAGCTTGCTACTTGGGCGTTGTGAAAGAGCGTAGGAATTGAATCTAGAGGGGTGAAGACGTTGCGCGTTGGAACTAGTCGGCGGGCGACCAATCAATCTACGGGACTACCAGCGGAAGTGAGCGAATGCGCGGTTAGCCTGAGCCATTTTGTGCATCTCGTCTTTACGACGGACAGCATTGCCAGTGTTACCAGCAGCGTCCTTAATCTCGTTGGCGAGAGCGACGTGCATCGGCGTGCCACGACGGGATCGGGCGAAACTGACGATCCAGCGCATAGCGAGCGAATCTTGGCGGTTCTGTGCCACCTCGAGGGGCACTTGGTAAGTCGCACCACCGACACGGCGGGACTTGACTTCAACACGCGGCTTGGCGTTTTCGACGGCGCGGGTCAAGATCTCAAGTGGATCGACTGCGTCGCTGCCTTCGTTGGCACGTTCGATCGCAGAATAGACGATCTTCTGCGCCAGGGCCTTTTTGCCCTGGTACATCGTGTTGTTGATCAACTTAGCGACCACTTCGCTCTCATAGCGAGGATCCTTGATCTGGGGCTTGTGAATGACTCTTCTTCTGCGGGACATTGGACTATAATAATCGGGTTAAGATATTCTTATCGCGCTAGCTTTCGTTGACCTTTCGCGGACTGAACCGCGGCGGTATCACCTAGCTAGCTTTTGGTTTCTTCGCGCCGTACTTGGAGCGACCACGACGGCGCTTGTCGACGCCGAGACAATCGAGCGCACCGCGGACAATGTGATAGCGGACACCTGGCAAATCTTTCACACGACCACCGCGGACGAGGACGATCGAGTGTTCTTGAAGGTTGTGACCTTCACCACCGATGTAGGCGATAACTTCCTGGCCATTGGTGAGACGAACCTTAGCAACCTTACGCAACGCAGAGTTTGGCTTCTTTGGCGTCCGGGTCATGACCTGGAGACAAACGCCACGACGCTGCGGACAGTTCGCGAGCGCTGGGGACTTAGATTTGTCCGTCTGCTTTTCCCTGCCTTGGTTTACGAGCTGGTTAATGGTTGGCATAATTCGTGTATTCTAAAAATTTGAAAGGGGGTAATTCACCTAGAGAGAACCACCGGTGTGATGAACTTCTCGATTGAGACCGTGTTTGTTGGTCGCTTTTTAGCGATTTTCAAATCCGAACCTCGACCCTCTGGTGTGAATCGGCTCCCTACTCCTTCGATTCACTTAAAACTAAGGGAAAACAGGGTGTGGGGAGCGCGGAATATATCAGGGAGACCTTATTGCGCAAGCTATAAGTAGAGGAAAATTGAGTGACTCTGCCGAAACGGAAAGATCCGTGATTTTTCGCCTGAATCACGGTTTTCTACCACTTTGAATGAATTTTTGAAATCTTTAAATGTTGAAAATATCCCATGTTGGTCAGTTTCCCTTCACTTATCAGGCCGTCGGACTTCCCCGACCGGCAAAAATCATCTAATCATCTGAGTCTGACCGGCTTTAGGCCCGAAGTGATTGTTCGGGCGAAATTACTCCTCTAGGGCACCTCCGAAAACCTCATGCGGGCTGGAGCTTGATAAAATCCCCGCTGTCTTCGTTGCTAAAGCGCCCACTATCACCAGATAGCTTAGCGTTTATCGCCTCGCCTGCGGGAATTTTCTCTGCGCCCCATTTCCACAGCAGGTTTCCGGAGGTGCCCTCTAATCGCTTGTTTCGAACGTTCGGGATTCCGATTCAGCGGATCAGCCGGATCCAGAGCAAAGTGACGTGCATTGGCTTGTCAGAGTGCGCCAGGACTGGGTGTTCAAGCATTGCCACGGCGCCGCAGCCGTATTGTGCGGAAGATCTGCCGCCTTGGGAGTCTGTCGCTGGAATCAAACTAGCTCTCAGCGAGGTAGATTTCTTCGACCTTATGATTTCGCTGCCTGACGATCTCAACCACCAGATCAGTCTAAAAACACACTCGCATTTAGGAATCAGATCGAATTTAATGGGCTCCCATGCACGTCCCGACCATCATCGAAAAAAAGCGCGACGGCGGAGAGCTGTCGCCGGAGGAAATCTCGGCAGTCATTGTGGCATTTACTTGCGGCGAACTCCCGGATTACCAGATGAGCGCGCTGGCGATGGCGATCTACTTCCAAGGCATGACAGCTGAGGAGACGAGCCATCTGACACAATCGATGTTGGAGAGCGGCGATGTCTTGAGCTACCCAGCCGACTCGCCACCGAAAGTCGACAAGCACTCCACTGGTGGTGTCGGTGACAAGGTATCCCTGATCCTCGCGCCGCTGCTCGCCTGCGACGAGGTGTGGGTCCCGATGATCTCCGGTCGCGGTCTCGGGATCACCGGCGGCACCTTGGACAAGTTGGAGAGCATCCCCGGGTTCAATGTCAGTCTCTCGGAAAATGAAGCGATTGCCCAGCTCGAGAAAATCGGCGTGGTGATGATCGGGCAGACCGGCGACATCTGCCCCGCAGACAAAAAACTCTACGCACTGCGTGACGTCACAGCGACCGTCCCCTCCCAGGCCCTGATCGTCGCCAGCATCATGAGCAAGAAACTGGCCGAGTCGCTAGATTCCTTGGTTCTAGATGTGAAGTTTGGCTCTGGTGCATTCATGAAGACCCGCGAGCAAGCAGAGTCGTTAGCAGAAGCAATGCGCGCGGTGGGCGAACAGATGGGGGTCCAGACGCGCTACCAACTCAACCCGATGGAACAACCGCTGGGGCGTTGCGTCGGCAACGCATTGGAAGTACTGGAGTCGATCGAGACCCTCCGCGGCAAGGGATCAACCGATCTTGTCGACCTAGTGCTCGACCTGGCAGACGAGGTCGCATCGGTCGATCGCAGCAGACTCGCGAACTGGCTGGAAGATGGCACCGCCTGGGAGAAATTCGTGCAGATGGTCGAACTCCAAGGGGGCGACGCCAAGGCGCTCGACAAGTTTGCCGAAGTGCACCCTGCGCCCGTGCAGAGGGAATTCGTCGCCCAGTCCGGCGGCACTATTACAGCCGTCGATGCGCTGGGAGTCGGCCAGGCCTCCCTTGAGATGGGCGCTGGCCGGGCGACTGCCGATGCCGAGATCGATTTCGCCGTGGGATTTAGCGGCATCCGGAAAGTCGGTGACGAGGTCGATCTGGACGAACCGCTGCTGACGATCCACGCCCGCGACGAAGCATCGGCTGACCGGGCGGCGGAACAATTGCGTCTGGCGATCTCGATCAAATGAAACGATCGCTCGTCGCAGTGATCGCCCTTTCCTCACTGGTCCTCGGCGCATGCAAACGCAAGCCTGAGCACGCCCCACTGTCCGTCTTGGAGACCATTAGCCATTTGGCAGCCCAAGGTGAAGCGCTCAAGGCAGTCCCCTTCCCCATCGTGGTCGAAGGCAGCACCGGCAAAAAAGTCCTACCAGTCAATGCCAACAGCAGCCCC